>CACDBG010000047.1 GCA_902551155.1 uncultured Verrucomicrobiota bacterium
TGGGAGTGTTGTTACGTTGGGCCGAATCATTTGACTGCTGGGGTGTTTCGGCTGGGAGGAAAGGCTTACGGAAGGCATCCTTGAAATCATATCCCCCCTTAAAGTCCTCGCGAGAATCTTCGGACGTCTTAGCCAATAGATTGTGCTCAACCATATTAAATACAATTTCACCAAAATCCTCACAGCTTTTAACTCCCCATTCATCTAACACTAATAGAGTCATTGGCCCATACTGTTCAAGCGCATGCTCGCGCATCCCTCCTAATAATTCTTGCCCGCTGATATGGCGCACTACGCCTTTTTCCTGCTTCGAAATGGACTGTTGCGTATAATCCAAACCCTCTCGCACAAAATGATAAGCATCCCGTTGATACCTGGGATCAACCGAAATTATCTCTTCGAGCACTTCGTCGTAACTTTGCTTATACATCATTCTTTCGCGACAGGTTTACTTCCGGCCACATTTTCCAAACCAGCATCCCGCAATTCCTGAACCACCAACCCTGTGGCCAATAAAGCCAACACCGCAATGAGCACGCGAAGTTCCTGTGGCGTGAAAAAGTGCATGCGAAAACATAACAGATTCCTTATTTGACTGCAATATTCACGAGCCTATTCGGCACTACGATGATTTTCTTTAACTCTTTTTTAGAAATAAATTTCTGAATTTTCTCACACTTTAGGGCTAAATTCTCAATTTCCTCTTTGGATGTATCAGGTGTAATTGTTATATGACCACGTAATTTACCGTTTACCTGTACTGGAAATTCTACAGCTTCCTCCACAAGATAGGATTCTTCATATTTTGGCCACGGTTGGTATGCCAAGGTATTACCCGGCCTCTCACTCATGCGTGCCGCAAGATCCTCAGCAAGATGCGGAGCGAATGGGTTAAGTAATTCGAGAAAGACGCTTAGCACAGAACGCGGACGTGACTCCCATTTGGAAGCTTCGTTCACAAAAACCATAAGAGCAGAAATAGCCGTATTAAATCTCATACCATCCAAGTCATCAGTTACCTTCTTGATGGCAGCATGAAGAATCTTCAATTGCTCGGCAGTGGGCTCAGAATCGTTCACGGCCGAATGCAGTTTTAAATCAGATAGCATTAATTCGGCCTGCCCCGGATCAGTTGTAACTGCCTGCTCATAATCTTTGTAGCTTCCTTCGTCGATATACAACCTCCATACGCGGCCAAGAAAACGATATACGCCCTCTACTCCCTGCGTACTCCAGGGCTTCATCATTTCCAACGGCCCCATAAACATTTCGTACAATCGGAATGCGTCCGCACCATACTCAGCAAGAACAACATCGGGATTCACCACGTTACCGCGACTCTTGCTCATCTTTTGCCCATCTTCCCCGAGAATAATACCTTGATTCACAAGCTTCTGAAACGGCTCTGAAGTTGACACATGACCGAGGTCATACATCACCTTATGCCAAAAACGCGCGTAGAGAAGGTGTAACACTGCGTGTTCTGCGCCACCTACGTATAAGTCGACGTTCATCCAATACTTCTCCGCCTCCTTATCTGCGAAGTATTCATCATTTTGAGCATCTAGATAACGAAGGTAATACCAGCAACTTCCTGCCCACTGAGGCATCGTATTGGTTTCGCGTGTAGCACCATCAGCCAAATTCACCCAATCGACTGCACGCGCCAAGGGTGGCTCACCCTCTACCGTAGGCTTGTAATCATCGAGCTCTGGCGGAAGCAAAGGAAGTTCACTTTCTTGAAGCGCCTCATGACGACCATGTCGCCATATTATTGGAAAAGGCTCCCCCCAATAACGCTGCCGACTAAACAGCCAATCCCGAAGTTTAAAATTAATCGTACGCTTGCCTTTTCTTTTTTCCTCAAGCCAATCAACAATCCTCTTCTTAGCCTCAGAAGTCCCTAACCCATTAAGAAACCCACTTTCAATACTCTCTCCAGCTCCTGTATACCCTAGCGATTGTTCACCTTCAGGCGCTTGCACAACCACTCGAACAGGTAGATCAAACTTCTGGGCGAACTCTAAATCTCGCTCGTCATGTGCGGGCACTGCCATAATTGCACCAGTGCCATAAGTAGAAAGCACATAGTCTGCAATCCATATTGGCACCTTCTCTTGATTAACAGGGTTAACAGCATAGGCCCCGGTAAATACACCCGTTTTTTCCTTTGCTAATTCAGTTCTCTCGAGATCACTTTTCCGTGATGCCGCATCACGGTATTCAATCACAGCTGAAAGTTGGTCTTTTGAAGTTAAAGCATCAACCAACTCATGTTCCGGGGAAAGCACCATGTAAGTCGCACCAAATAAAGTGTCAGGCCGAGTTGTGAAGACTTCTATTTCCTCATCGACGCCATCCACCCTGAATAACACTCCAGCTCCTTCACTACGGCCAATCCAGTTTCTTTGCATCTCCTTAAGTGAATCACTCCAATCGATGGTTTCCAGATCGTCCAATAACCGCTGTGCAAAAGCAGTTATACGCAGCATCCACTGACGCATCGGCTTTCGAACAACGGGATGACCACCCACTTCACTTTTACCATCAACAACCTCTTCGTTAGCCAACACCGTCCCCAATTCAGGACACCAATTAACTGGGGCGTTCGAAACATATGCCAACCGCCGTTCATCCAAATACTCACGCTTGGCTTCATCTGAAACAATTTCATCAGGAAACTCCATTGTATCAACTGGTTCTGCCTTGTTTGTCACTGGATTAAACCATGAATTATAAAGCTGCAGAAAAATCCATTGACTCCATTTGAAATAGCCTGGCTCGGTCGTATTAACCTCTCGGCTCCAATCGTAACTAAACCCAAGGCTTTTTATCTGACGTTTAAAGTTTGTAACGTTTTCCTCCGTCGTCTGTCGCGGATGTTGCCCCGTCTTGATTGCGTATTGTTCAGCAGGCAAACCAAAGGCATCCCAACCCATAGGATGAAGCACATGCTTACCTTTCATACGCTGATAACGGGCGAGCATATCGGTTGCCGTATAACCCTCAGGGTGCCCTACATGCAAACCGGCGCCCGAGGGGTAAGGAAACATGTCTAATATATAATATTTCTCTAATTCCTCAGGTTCTTTATTTTTATGACGGATAGCAAAAGGATGATCTTCCGCTGGCTGCTCACCAGGGTTGAAGGCACGAAAAGTCTCCTGACTATTCCAGTATCCCTGCCATTTTGGTTCAATTAAGTGAAATGGATATTGTCGACGCATTTGTGACATCGGGCGGGGATAATGGTAAAAAGTACCGTCTGCTGCAATGGTCGATTGTCAGTAATCTAAGGTTGTCCAATAAAATGATTCTCAGAAACTCAATTTCCCGACGCTTTGGAAGATCATTATGGAATGGATTACATCACCTGAAGCATGGATAGCACTATTCACACTCACGATGCTGGAGATCGTGCTAGGCATCGACAACATTATCTTCATCAGCATTCTCGTCGACCGACTACCAGAACACCAACAAAAGAAAGCCCGTCTAACAGGTCTCGCATTGGCTATGATCCTGCGTATTTTACTACTCCTCTCTATCAGTTGGGTGATGGGCCTCACAAAAAACATTTTCGAAATAGCGGGTCATGGATTTTCTGGCCGAGACTTAATCCTTCTCTTTGGCGGGCTATTTCTCATCTGGAAATCCACCCAGGAAATTCATCATTCCCTGTCAGAAAAAAAAGAAGCAGATCAGTCAACCGCAATGGCAACCTACGGATCGGTGCTGGCCCAGATTGCTATCCTAGATATCGTGTTCTCACTAGACTCTGTTATCACCGCCGTTGGCATGGCCAAGGATGTTCCTGTAATGGTAATCGCCATTATCATTGCTGTGGCGGTTATGATGCTCGCAGCGCAAGCGATCGGAGAGTTTGTGGAGAATAACCCTACCATAAAGATGCTCGCACTAAGCTTTCTGATTCTGGTCGGAACGGCTTTACTTGGCGAGGGCATGGGCTTTCATATCCCAAAAGGTTACATCTATTTTGCCATGGCCTTTGCAGTCATCGTGGAATTACTGAATTTAAAAATGCGTAAAACCGATTCTGAGGCGTTAAAACTCAATCGTAAAAACCCTTGATTGACTTAATTAAAATGGATGCCTAAGTAAGGGCAGCACAAAATGGAAGCTTGGGTGATATGGATTATTGTCGGTGCAATCTTTGTTATTGCCGAAATCTTTTCTGCCAGCTTTTTTGCCGGCCCGATCGGTTTTGGCTGCATTGTGGCAGCTATCCTCGCCGAGCAAGAAGCAAGCACAGCCGTTCAATTCGCCAGTTTCAGCATTACCACTGTGATCATGCTTTTGGCAATCCGCCCAATTGTATTAAAGATGCTGCAAAATAAACCAGACGAACAAGTGAGCGGGATCGAAACTTACGTGGGGAAACAAGGAAGGATTACCGAAACAGTCGACCCCCAATCTGGAACCGGACGAATTAAAATTGGCAGTGAAAGCTGGCGCGCTATTTCTGATAAAAATATTATTATTGAAGAAGAATCTCTGGCCACCGTGGTACGCATTGAAGGCTCTAAAGCGGTGGTTAGTGTAAGCGAAAACCCCTAAAAATTAATTAATCATGGATTACTCCCCCACACCCATTCTGGCCGACGGTATAGTAACTATATTGATGGCCATTTTAGCACTGTTTGTCATTTCATCTATTTTGACATGCATAAAGGTTGTCAAACAAGCCCAGTGCATGGTGGTTGAAAGATTTGGCAAATACAACCGTATCCTTGAAAGTGGCCTCAATATAATTATCCCAGTCATGGACAGCCCCCGGGCTATGCAATGGCGTTACAAGAAGGTGGATATCAGCGGCGTTGAATACACGATGACCGCCCCTCAAAAGACGATTGATCTTCGGGAACAGGTCTTTGATTTTGCTAAACAAAACGTCATTACCAAGGACAACGTCACCATCGAGATTGATGCTATGTTGTATTTTCAAATCACTGATGTGCGTGCTGCAGTTTACGAAATCGCTAACCTCCCTGACGCCATTGAAAAACTCTGTAAAACCAGCCTGCGTAATGTAGTGGGCAAACTAGACCTAGACGAGTGCCTGACTTCCCGGGACAAAATTAACTCTGAACTCGGTCAGGTCATGGATGAGGCCACTGATAAATGGGGAGTAAAGGTTAACCGTGTCGAACTCAAAGACATAACCCCCCCATTGGATATCCAACAAGCAATGGAAAAACAAATGCGTGCTGAACGTGACCGTCGTGCAGCAATTCTGAATGCAGAGGGTGAAAAGCAAGCCGCTATTCTTGAAGCGGAAGGTGTGCGCGAATCCCAAATTAAGCAGGCTGAAGGTGAAAGGGAAGCGGCTATCCTTGCCGCAGACGGTGAAGCTCAAGCCCGGATCCGTATCGCGGAGGCGGAGCGCAATGCCATTCAATTGGTTCAGGAAGCACTTGGCTCAAGCCAAAGGGACACAGCCCAGTATCTCGTGGCTATACGCTACTTGGAATCACTGAAGGAAATGACTTCTGGAAAAGAAAATAAAGTTGTCTACGTACCCTACGAAGCAACTGGCGTGCTTGGTTCATTAGGTGGGATAAAGGACTTATTAAGTGGTATTGGCACAAAAGGCTAATGCCCACTCAAGTCCTAATCGCGAGCAACAACCACCACAAAGCCGACGAAATCCAGAAACTTCTGGGCAATGATTATCTGTGCTTATCACTTAGTGATTTTCCTGACGCACCCCCTGTCGTAGAGGACGCCAACACATTTGCAGGCAACGCCGTTAAAAAAGCTCTAAGCTTAGTTAATTGGCTCAAAACAAATAATGAGAAAATTGAGGGCTGGATACTCGCTGATGATTCAGGACTGGAAGTTGATGCGCTTGAAGGAGAACCCGGGATATACAGCGCTCGTTATGCCAGCGATAATAACCAAAACTGCTCGGACGAAGCCAACAATTCCAAACTATTAAGCAAACTTAAAGGCATAGAACCCTCCCAACGCACGGCGCGATTCCGTTGTGTCATTGCACTAGCCAAAACCGGAGAGTACGCACAGCCCCAAATTTTTAATGGAATATGTGAAGGCCAAATTTCTGAATCTGCTAGTGGGGCAAATGGTTTCGGCTATGACCCCCTTTTTATCCCGAAGAACTTTAACAATTCATTTGGGGAACTAGATTCAGAGATCAAGAATCTGCTCAGTCACAGGGCTTCCGCATTAAATCAACTTAAAGAGTGGCTGACTAAAAACTAGGCATCGAGCAAATCGCCAAGATTATTAATCCCATCGCCTCTTGGATCAGGGTTTAAAGTTTTTTTGAGATAATTTACCGCATCAGGGATACGTTGAATTGTCTTTGGAAGCGTAGCCCCACAGGCATTTGGGTGACCCCCTCCTTGGAGCAACTTGGCAATCGGCAATGCCTCACCATCTCTGCTACGCAAACTAACACTAACAGAACGATTAAAGGTACTAGCAGTAAGAATTACGGGATGAGGTGTAACCTTCTCCTCAAGCACCCGATGCACAATAGCATTCGTGTCGCCCACAGGAGATTCAATCATCGCAACTGTATCTGAAATCTCATTGAGACTGGACTTAGCATAGTCGAAGCCCAACGGATTCTCAATTTCTCGCCGAGTTTTGATAACTTTCAAAAGAGGATGATCTATTAAACCCTCGAGGTCCCCATCTATAAGCTTAGCCATATTCCAGAAAAGGTACTGCTTAATCAGACTACCGTAATCAATTGCTACAGTGAAATCCGGATCATCAGTAAGGTATAAATCGCCAACATTGGTATAATGAACAAGACGATCCAGTTTATCGTTACCCAAACCGTGCTCCTTGCAGAGTTCATAGCAAAGCAAACTAGCTGATTTAGAGTGGTCCAAAATTAATTTAGCGTTTTCCGGCTTATGATCAGTCTGGTGATGGTCTACCACCATCCAATTCTCAAGATCCATCCGTTTGCAGAAATTTAAGTCACACACCCAAGCACACTTTTCCCTTAAAGGGCGTTTCTCGAAATTGGTATAATTCCACGCTTGTAATTTGGTATTTTGATTAAATAAATGGTTGGCCAAACGTCTCAGGAGATGCCCGGACACAAATCCATCGAGGTCACTTTCGTGCGTAATTACTACTTCAGGCTGAGTCAAATCACTCATCTGTGCGAAAGCTAACTGGCTAACGTCCGATCGCCAATAGTTATTTTCTTTTCGACCACTAATACATCACGCATGCTCTCTGCACTCATGAGTATGTTTGAACTTTCTGATGATGTTGCCGTGGTCATTGGCGCTACCGGCGCTCTGGGCGGGGCGTGTGCAGCTGCCATGGCAGAAGCAGGGGCAAAAATCGCAGTATTAGGACGCAATGCTGAACGCGGTGAGAAGTGTGTCAAAACTATCACAGAATCTACCGGTAATGCACAATTCTTCAGTTGTGACGCAATGGATCCAGCCAGCCTTAAGTCATGCCATGAAGCAATAAACAATGCATTAGGCACCCCCACCATCCTATTGAATGCAGCTGGCGGCAACGATCCGGATGCAACTGTAACCCCCGATAAATCATTCGAGGATATCCCCCTGCCGGCTTGGTCAAAAGTTTTTGATTTAAACCTGGTGGGCGGCTTTTTGCTTCCTTGCCAGGAATTTGGCCCCGCGATGTGCGAGCGAGGCAAAGGCAGTATAATAAATATTGCCAGTGTTACATCACATCTTCCCCTATCCAAAGTAATCGCCTACTCAGCCTCTAAAGCAGCTGTTCTGAGTGCAACACGTTTTCTTGCTCGGGAATGGGCCCAGAAAGGTGTACGAGTAAACAGTATTACACCAGGCTTCTTCCCAGCCGAACAAAATAAAAAACTACTCTACAATGAGGATGGCAGCCCAAGCGAACGGGCAAAATCAATTTTTAACCATACCCCGATGGGGCGGTTTGGTCACCCAGCCGAACTGGCAGGTGCTGCGGTATATCTTGCAAGCGACAAAGCTTCAAGTTTCGTAACCGGTTCCGATATCGTAGTAGATGGGGGATTCCTTTCTCAGACAATTTGATGAGCGTTCTTTCTAAAGCTGCAAGGATAGGCCAGTCGCTCGACATATCCAATGTTTCTGAACTTGTTGGGAATGCCTTACCCGTAGAAGATTATCGTGGAAAAAAAATTCTACTGATTCTTCCTGACAGCACTCGAACAGCCCCTGTAGGCCTCCTTTTCAAAACCATTTATGATCAAATTGGAAAATCTGCTGAAGCCCTAGATGTGATGATCGCCCTCGGGACTCACCCACCTATGAGCGAAAAGGAGATCTGTGAACGCCTCGAAATTTCAGAGGAGCAAAGACAAACCCAATACAAATCAGTCAAATTCCATAACCATGAGTGGGACAACCCTGATGCTTTACGGGAGATAGGCGTCATTCCAGCATCTGATATCTCAAATCTGTCAGATGGGCGATTTGAAATGGAGTTACCAGTAAAAATCAATCAACGACTATTTGATTATGATCAACTCATTATTGTTGGCCCAGTGTTCCCGCACGAAGTGGTTGGATTTTCAGGAGGCAACAAATACCTTTTTCCAGGCGTCAGCGGACCGGAGCTTTTAAATTTTTTTCATTGGCTGGGCGCAGTGATCAGCAACCCAAAGATTAATGGGCATAAATGGACGTCTGTCCGCAAGGTAGTAGATCGCGCCGGGGGAATGGTAAATGTTGAGAAGCGCTGCTTCGCAATGGTCGTGCGACCGGATAAATCTTTGGCCGGCTTATTTTTTGGAACCCCTGAAAGCGCTTGGGAGGCAGCAGTCGACTTATCGGATAAGACACATATTATCTATAAAGACCAACCGTTTCATACTATCCTTTCCTGTGCCCCCCCCCATGTATGATGATGTATGGGTTGGCGGAAAATGCATGTATAAACTTGAGCCCGTATTGGCCGACGGAGGAGAGCTAATTATATATGGCCCTCATATTAATTCCATCAGCCACACTCACGATGCCGGCCTTACGGAAATAGGCTACCATTGCTCCGCCTGGCTTCTTGAAAACTGGAGCAAATACAAAGACTACCCGTGGGGATTACTGGCCCATTCCTCACACGTAAAAGGTATAGGAAAAGTAATCGATGGAATCGAGGAACCTCGTGCAAACGTTACTCTGGCAACAGGAATACCTCCGGAAATATGCAACCAAATAAACTTGGGCTATAGAGATCATAATTCCATCAACATTGAAGACTACGCAAACCGAGAGGAAGAAGGCATCCTTCTTGTAAGAAAAGCTGGCGAGATGCTCTATCGCCTCGAAGATCCGCCTAACTGGGCTCTTCCATAGACAGAGAGAATCCTCCTTTGACATCCGGTTATTCGATCGCCAAGCTGCATTTCTACCGAGATTTATGAATAGATTATCCGAAGAGCAAATTTCAGATTTTCATGAGGACGGCTATCTGATTGTGCGGGGTCTTTTCGATTCTGAAGAAGCGGATATCCTGAGAAAAGCGGCTCATGCCGACACCACATTTGGAGATAACGCCTATGATTTAGAGGATGGTGAAGGCGGCAATGCTCAGCTTGTATTATGGAATAAACCCGGGGAAGACATTTGGGGATCAATTGCCAGAAGCGAACGAATCGTTAATGCCATGGAACAGTTATTTGGTGATGAGGTCTACCATTACCATAGCAAAATGAGCATCAAGAAACCTCTCACCGGAGGGGCTTGGAGCTGGCATCAAGATTATGGCTACTGGTATCAGAATGGATGCCTTTGGCCAGATATGGGATCAGCCTTTATTGCTGTAGATCCTAACACCCGTGGAAACGGTTGCCTACAGGTACTGAAAGGTTCCCACAAAATGGGTCGGATTGAACACGGCCGGTACGGAGATCAAACTGGCGCAGACCCTGAACGGGTTGAAGCTGCCGAAAAAGTTTTGGAAAAGGTGTATGTAGAGCTTAATGCAGGCGACACGCTATTTTTTCATAGTAACACACTGCATCGCTCAGACCAGAACACCTCCAACGACCCTCGCTGGTCTCTTATCTGTTGTTACAACACAAAGCATAACAATCCCTATAAGGAGTCACACCATCCGTTTTACGAGCCTCTAGAAAAATTGCCAGATACTGCGATCAAGGCAATGAAAGGGAAATTGTTCGATGCAAAAACCGAATTTTGGAATCCGTCTACTGACGAAACAACCGGTGCCGGGAAAAAAGCTGCCTCATGAATCTTAATATACACTCGCCACTTCCTGAACGTAAAGATTGGCGTATTGGCTGTATTGGCAGTGGCTTTATTATGAATGATTGTCATCTGGCCGCTTACCGGAAAGCCGGCTTCAATCCAGTGGCCATCGCCTCCCGAACAAAAGAAAATGCTGCTAAGTGCGCAGAACAAAATAATATCGGTAATATTTTTGAAAATATTGACCAACTCTTGGATGACAATTCCATCGAAGTTCTCGACATTGCTGTTCCTCCGGACAATCAACTTGAAGTTATCAAGGCCGCCTGCGCGCGCGGCACAGCCAAGGCAATTCTAGCGCAGAAACCGCTGGGTGCGAATTATGCCGAGGCAGTAGAAGCTGTGGAAGCCTGTGAAGCAACCGGTATCGTTCTCGCAGTAAACCAAAACATGCGCTATGACCAGTCGGTTCGCGCCGCCAAAACACTGCTTGAGAACGGAACCATTGGTGAACCCGTGCTGGCCACCATCGACATGCGCGGCATCCCTCACTGGATGCCTTGGCAGGAACGTCAAGGCTGGGTAACGCTACGGATCATGTCCATCCACCATATGGACACTTTCCGATACTGGTTTGGCGATCCCGAACGCATCTACTGCACCACCCGCCCCGATCCTCGCACTTCCTTCCCCCATACTGATGGCATTGCCAGCTATATACTCGAATATGCCAACGGGCTCCGAGCAATCGCCATTGATGACACATGGACAGGTCCCGCACGCGAGGGAGCACCTGACGATATAGGAATCCAATGGCGTATTGAAGGGCTTAACGGGCTGGCCATCGGAGATATTGGCTGGTGTCAGGATCCCTACACGACACCTTCCTCGATCCGTTATGCGTCCAAAGGGGATAATGATTTTACCGCACCCAAATGGGAAGAAAGTTGGTTTCCTGATGCATTTATTGGCACGATGGCACAACTTTTAATTGCACTGGAAACCGGTGAACAACCTGCAATCGCCGGACGCGACAATTTAACCACCATGGCCTTGGTTGAAGCGGCATACCAAAGCGCCGAAGAACACCGGGCCGTAGAACTAAAAGAAATCACAGGAGAAAAATAATAATGAAGCTGGGGATGATTAATTCAGCGTGGGAACAACACGGAGTCGGACTGGTCGATGGCTTACACAAGACCAAGGAACTGGGTTTCGACTGTGTTGATATTTTTCAGGATCCACTGGACGACAATGCCGAGGATCGGATTAATACCGTTAAAGAGACCTGTGAAGAACTACAATTACCCATCATTAGCGTAGTAGGAGTAAGTGTAGGTCTGGTGGATTTCAATCCTTCTGTACAGAAATTCCATGTTGAACGCTGCAAACGCTATCTGGACATGGGAGTTACGCTCAACGCAAAGAATTACCTTCTCGTGATAGGCGAATACATTTGGCAAAAAGAGGTAATCCCGCCTGAGGAACAGTGGAAGTTCGCTGTGGAGAATTGCCAAATCCTCGGAGACTATGCCTCTGAAAGAGACTTGGAAATTGTTATCGAGTTGGAACCGTTCCACATGTCACTAGTTAATACTAT
>CACDBG010000048.1 GCA_902551155.1 uncultured Verrucomicrobiota bacterium
CTGCCATTGCGCGCTCTGCTCTTGCGCCCATTCGGTGAGGGCTAGAAGGATTACCCACATACCTGTCAATAGCATCCACCCAAGCATCCTTGGCCGAGGCACACAAAGGAGTGGTCGCATTATGGTCAAAGTAGAGCATGGGAGCAGAACCGAGGATACTTACCAATTCGTTGGTTTCGAGCCTTTTGTGGCTTGATTCCAAACCGCTAATCCGAAATCTTCACTTGACCAGATGGCTGAGGGCAAAAAAACACTTTTTTTTAAACGAACACATTTTGCCACGCATCTACCGTTGGACTGCCAGTACAGCCCTTCACATTTCTGGGCTAAGGAAACAGAAGGCGTTTTGCAAATTGGTTTCACCAAGTTTGCCACCCGCATGCTGGGTGATATGGTCGATCATGGTTTTGAAATAAAACCCGGAGCCCAAATGCAACCAGGTCAGATTCTGGGTTGGGTGGAAGGTTTTAAGGCCATTAGTGATGTCTATTCTTTTAGCGAAGGGCAATTCGTGGGAACCAACCCGGCGCTGCAGCAGAATATCGCTCTCATCAATAAGAAGCCATACAACGAGGGGTGGATATATGAAGTGAAAGGTCAGCTGGATAATAAATGCGTGAACGCAGAAGGTTACGCTGCTATTCTTAATCAAACCATCGACAAAATGCTGGAGCAGCAGCAGGCAGAAAAGGATAAGGAAGTTGAATAAAGCACGTTACATCATGATAGGTGGATTCCTCGGAGCAGGAAAAACCACCAGTGTCGCCGCACTTGCTCAGCAACTGAGTAATCAAGGCCAGAAGGTTGGTTTGATTACCAATGATCAGGGGCGTGAATTAGTTGATACGGCTATGCTGCGCTCCAAGGGATTTGCCACCGAGGAAATTCCCGGAGGTTGTTTCTGTTGCCGATTCAACTCATTGGTTGATGCAGCCGGGAAGCTTACTGAATCGACCCGGCCGGATGTCTTTATTGCAGAACCAGTAGGTAGCTGCACTGATCTAGTAGCGACAGTCACTTATCCATTACGCCGGATTTATGGCGATGATTTTAGTATCGCCCCTTTAAGCGTGCTTGTAGACCCCATCCGTGCATCACGCGTCTTTGGTTTGGCTGAAGGCGGCCAGTTTTCTGAAAAAGTCACCTATATCTACCGTAAACAACTTGAGGAGGCAGATTTTATTGTCATCAATAAAACGGACCTTTTGGATGCTGATAAGCTCACTGCTCTTACCAATACTCTTAAAATCGAATTCCCAAAAGCTGAAGTGCTGCAAGTTTCATCCCGAAGCGGCGAAGGGCTAAAGCAATGGTTCGACCGGATTATTGACGCTGAACAAATCGCCCGCAATGTCATGGAAGTAGATTATGAGGTTTATGCTGAAGGCGAAGCATTACTCGGGTGGTTGAATGCCACCGTACAACTCAATAGCGAGGATAGTTTTGAAGCCGAGGACGTACTGCAGCAACTGGCGGCGGATATTCAAAACCAACTAAATGAAACGAACTCAGAAATTGCACACCTAAAAATGACCTTAAGCCCCGATACGGGGCTGGGTGGGAATGTCGCAATCATTAATCTGGTTCGAAACGACTTTGTACCGGAGCTCTCGGCAGATCTGGATACTCCAATCGAAAGTGGGCAACTCATTATCAACCTACGTGCTGAAGGCGATCCCCATAGCCTACGGAACGCGGTAGAAAAAGCAGTGGCCAACGTACCGGAAAATCTCATTGCCAAACTGGATCACTTGGAGCATTTCCGCCCAGCCAAACCTGAGCCAACCCATCGGATTACTGATTTAGCCTAAATTTAAGTCCAAGTTTTCAGTCATTGGCAAACGGCTTCAAAAGTACTATTTTCGGGATGTTCATGCCTGCAAAGCCGCGCATTCTTTTTTGCCACTGCAACTACGCTCGAGTTGTGCCTGATGAGGTGAAGAGTAGCGTATTGGAGGGATTATGCAAATCAGGTCAGGCCTTCGATGCAGTTGCTGACTTATGCGAAATGGCTGCACGCCGTGACCCCGCACTCAAGCGCTTGGCAGCTGGGGAATCCCCGGTCAAAATTGCAGCATGCTACCCCCGTGCCGTAAAATGGCTCTTTGGCGGCTGTCAGGCTCCACTAAATGCTGAGCACACTGAAGTAGTCAATATGCGCGAATTGAATGCTGAGGATGCGACCAATACGGTGTTAAATAAAACTCTAACGCCTAACCTACCTGCCGATGGTTCGGTGGCCAAGGTGGAAGGGGAAAAGAAGATTTAAACCCATGGCTATCGCAGAGGAAACCACTTTACGCATTATCCTCTATGAAGGGGAGGGAGCTGAAAAGTTGGCCACTAATGAACGCAGTTCCACCCTGCTTGCATTATTGGAAAAGGGCTACGCCGTCACTTGCGCCGGTGAGGGAAAGGTATCCCAAGCCGATGAAAGCTCACTTTTGGTTTTGGGACGGTTCAATAATGGAAAAGTTCCGGACGCGGAGGATGTCAACGGTCTGGTTTCAATTCGTTTTAAAGATATTAACGGACATAACCCTGAAGAAATAACCCAACTGGTTGAAGAAGAGCGCGAAAACTCAAAAGCAGCCAAACACGGTGACTGGAAACCCTGGTTTCCAGTGATTGATTACGACCGGTGCACTAACTGCATGCAATGCCTATCCTTCTGCCTATTTGATGTGTACGGCACGGATGATAAGCAGGAGATTCAGGTGCAGAATAATGACAACTGCAAAACCAACTGCCCAGCCTGTAGTCGCGTTTGCCCAGAAGCGGCGATCATGTTCCCCAAATATAAAAGCGGCCCCATCAATGGCGACGTGGTGAGTGATGGAGATCTAAACCGCGAAAAGATGAAGATCGATATCTCTGCCCTCCTGGGTGGAGATGTATATCAAATGCTGCGTGACCGAAGCCAGCGTTCCAGAAGCCGTTTCTCCAAGGAACGCGATTCAGATAAGGCTCTCGGCGAACGCACCAAGTGCCTGACGAAACTGGCTGCTGAAGCAGATATTGATATCCCACTTGAAGTTTTACAGAGCCTTCCCAGCGCCGACGAAATTGCCAAGAAAGCAGAAGCTGCAAACGCCAAAGCAGAAGCTGCACTTAATGCACAGAAAAACTAATTTAATTATGAAAATATTTCTCTTCCTTTTCTCTCTTGCGATTAGCTTAACGGCTGCCGACAAAGGCACTCCCCTTTTTGATGGCAAAACCCTCAAAGGCTGGACCCCTGCACCCGGCGGTGAATGGCAGGTAAAGGATGGTGCAATTGTAGGAACCAGTCCGCGTAGTGAACGGCGGCACGGAATTTTACTGACCGATAAACAGTTCTCTGACTTTGTAGTAAAAGCAAAATTCCGCGTACACAAGGGTGACAGTGGATTTTATTTTAGAGCCGAAAGAGTTAAGAGTGCCGTCAGCGTGAACGGTTTCCAGGTGGAAGTGGATACCACGCAGGAGACAGGTGGACTATATGAAACGGGCGGACGCGCCTGGGTTCATAAGCCTAATGCAAAGGTGATACAGGAACGCGGTTACAAGCAGGGAGAGTGGACCGATCTGGAACTCAGCGCCATCGGTAAACATATCGTCGTTAAAATTAATGGCGTGGTTTCCTCTGAGTTAAAGAATGATCCCGGCCGCAAACGTGGGCACATCGGCCTGCAACTACACGGCGGACAGGACATGCACGTAGAATACAAGAATCTGATTATCTACGAAAAATAATTTCTGCTACCGGCGGGGCTGAGGAGCAGGTATCCCAATCCCTGCACCTGGGCCGACTCCGGGGCGAACGGGCTGAATCCCAACGACTCCATCGAGTTCGGAATATCTAACTCCTTTGGCTCCTTTCAGAGCAGCCATTGCTTGTTCTTCATTATGTGTGTGAGGCAATTTAACCACCAATATGGTGCTATTAAACATGCTCTTGGTAATTTTTATTCCAGGCACAGCCGCATTGAGGGTCTTTTCAATCTCTTCTTGAGTCATGTCTTTTTCCATTCCAACCATGAGTCGCCCTTTGACATAACTTCCATCGGGATGCTTCGTTGCAAAAGCAGAACTAACCCCTTTATCTCGTGGTTGTAGGGATACCTCGCCTTTGGTCAGCTCTGCCAAACGATCTTCCAATTTCTTCAGCCGAGCTTTGAATCGGTCCAAACCTTCGGGGGTAAACCGGGCGCGCTTCATGAAATCCTTCATGCGCGCAATTTCCTGACGCAACTTTTGAAGCTCCTCATTATTGGCTCCCGGTTTGGGGCCCCCTCCCTTTCCACGGTTTGGATCCTTGGCGTCCATTTTCATGTTCTGCTTGATCCAATTTGCCAGGGTACTACTCCCCATGCCGTATCCTCCTGGTAAGGGGCGGAGATCCTTGGTTTGGAGTCTAGGCGGAGCCCCCCAATGAGCAGGATAAGGTTTGCGGCCACCGGGACGAATCGGCTTGTTTCCACCACCGGCCTTACCATAAAGCATTTTGTATACTTCCTCAGCTGAACGGCGCTGGCCGGTACGTTCATTAAACCAAGGCGATCCTCCGATAAAAACGCGCCCTGCTGGGATTTTCTTCCCGGCCTTTACCCATTCTTCAAAGGTGGGTACTCCGGTTTGTTTATCGTGACCGGGCTTGCCCTCGCCCTTGGCAGCATCTTTATCCAAATTCTCCTGAATCCAACGAGCCCATGTCCCACTCCCGCGACCATACCCCCCGGGTAAAGGCCTCAAGTCACGAGTTTGCCTTAAGGGAGGTTGCCCCCAATGAGTCGGGAAAGGTTTTCCATTAGGTGCCCTGTAGACTTTAGTATTTTCGGGTTTGCCTCCTCCCGCCTGTAATGTAGCCAGCTCTTTTTCAAGTTCAGCCAGCTTGGCATTGTGTTTAGCAAGCCCTTCTGGAGTAAAACGTGCGCGCCGCGCAAAGTCTTTCAGGCGCGCGATTTCTTTTTTCAGTTCTGCAATACGCGCCTGATTGTTTCCCGCAACTGGTTTTGTACTGCTTGTCCCACCTTTTACCACTGCAACAGTCACCTTAAAGGTCTTCAATGGCGGTTTCTGTTCAAAGACACGCTTATACTCCAGAACGATCTCTGCCTTACCAGTCTTATTGGCCAAATAGCTCGCAGTTGACATACCAGGAGCTCCCAATGCCGGGCCACCGGCCCGGTGGGATACCTTCCCGGAAAGACTTAGAACGTCTCCTGCAGTTTTATCATTCCATGTGAAACCGGTCGTGGGGTTGCCCGCCAAGCTAATCTCTATGAGTTGACCTGCCTTAACAGTAATAGTTTTACCGTTGTCCCCGACAGTCAATCGGGTGACATCACCTCCATTGTTGCTAGCTGTACTAACCTTTCCTAAAGTAATACTGGAAACAACCAATCCATTGCGTGGGGCATCATCAGCAATCCGGCGATCCATGATGAAGCAGGAAACCAGTAAACCCTGCTTGTCGCTGCGAATATAGCGACGCTCAAATTCTTTGATCGGTTTCTTTGCTGTTGCCAAAGCTATCTCATAAAGCTCATCCAGTGTCTTGACTGGGGCACCCTTTTTGTTTTTGCCGAGCTGCGCACCTTTTTCCAGATAACTGTCTCCTTCAGGCTGAGGAGGAACTACTCCGCCAGGTCGAGGGGCAGGAACCGGGCGTCGACGGTTAAATGACCGGTAACGCCGCTCCGTCACTTTATTATTCTCTACAACGATAATGGTTTCATTTCCAAAGCCAACCCAGCTGGTAAAACTTACCTTATAGCTGTAATTACCCTTACTCTCAGCTTTGGCTTTTTCCCAGACCTTGATGGCAGCCTGCACCTTGGCTGTATCTTCCTTAGCCTGTTTTTTGGCTTGTTCCATAGCTTTCGCATTGGGATCAAAAACAGGCGGGGCAACCGGGCGAGGTGCCACCGGATCAACGGCAATGGGCGGAGCGGGCACTGGTTTTGCCCCCTGCTTTTTTGCATCTTTATCCAAATTCTCCTGAATCCAACGAGCCCATGTCCCGCTACCGCGACCATAACCACCGGGAAGAACCCGCAAGTCGCGCGTTTGCCTTAAAGGAGGTTGCCCCCAATGAGCCGGAAACTCTTTCCCATTGGGAGCCTTGAATATCCGTTTCGGCTTGGCAGGCTCCACAGCCTGAAGATTCAGGCCAAAGGTTACAAAAAAAACACTGAGTATGAGTTTAGTTATTTTCATTTTTGGTTTCTTGGTAAATCTCGTAATGGTTGCCATTTAGCACAAACTCCACGTGTTTGCCCAATGAAATCCACCTCAAGGCGGCAGGTTTCTCAGCCAACAATTTAAAGTAGGATTTGGATCCAAACTTAATGCGAATTTTATTACTCTTCTTCTTCAATGCCTGAACTTCGGCGTCTATCCAACAGGTCCCGTTCTGGTAAAAGCTTCGACCGGCCACAAACCGGATATTCTGCTGAACCTGACCACCTCTAGCACCGGCGAAGTAGTTCGCTGCCTGAGCAGATGCCCTCAGGTTGGCCGTCGGCCCTGCCGCTTCAGTATTGCTCATAGTCAGCCCTGAATTAGGTGCCTTCGCTTGCAATAAATGTTGTTGAGCCCGGGCAGCGGCTACTGCACCAGCACCTGATTTATCCATTTTCAGGGATTTGAGGTTTTCTTCCAAGGCACGAACAGCACCAGCATCTCTGTCAATTCCGCCCAAAAGGCGCCGGTTAACCGCCACATTATTAATCCGATCATCTTCCAAAATTAGATATGCAGTAAACGGAGTTACGATGCCATATTTCTTTGCTAGCGTAGTGACCTCTTCCTTGAGCTCCTTGTTTTCCCCGTGCAATCGGATTTGATCCAGCAAATATCCCACTCGCCGAGTAGCCCACAAGCGTGGGATAAAATCATACTCATCAGAATCAGCTTGAAACTCAACAGGGTATTCCATCTTAACTTGTTTGCCGTTTACCATGCCCGCCAATAACAAGTCCCCCTTACCTTTACCTGAATAGCGGCCCACAACCACCATTTGGTCTCCCTTGAACACATCAGGCAATGGGGCAGGATAAAACTGCTTCAAGTTTGCTTCCCAGGAAACCACTACATCCGGATCAGCCAAAACGGGCTCATTGATCTTGGTGTAAAATTGGGAAACCTTCACTTCGATGTCCTCAGAAGGAAGGACATACTGACTAAAAGCTCGGGTGGACTCGGTAATCTTATCAAGCAGATGAGTGTTCACATCATTCCCAATCCCGAAACAAAAAACGCGGGTCTTACCCGCTTCATCCTTTACGTTCTGGACAATCTGTTTTTCGCCAGTAATACCAACGGTGGGGCGACCATCGGTCAAAAAGATTACCACAAAGGGGCGTTTACTCTTTTCAGGCCGAAGCTTCAAGGTCGCAGCCAAGGCATCGTTAATGGCCGTCCCTCCAATCGGTTTCAAACCTCCGACAAATCTCAGGGCCTTTTTACGGCTTTTATCAGACACTTCCTTGAGCTCTGAAAACAGCATCTCTGCCTCAGTAGAAAAACGCACCACCTCAAACCGGTCTCCATCATTGAGGTTGTGCAGGCAAAACTCCAAAGCCTTCTTGGCCTGCTCAATTTTCTTTCCAGCCATGGAGCCTGAGGTATCGAGCACAAACGCAACATCTTTCTCCACAACCTTTTCCTGCTTTACGTCAATGCCGGGTGACAACAAAAGAAGAAAGTAGCCGTCCTCGTCGGGGTCAGGTCGATGAGTCAAAAGGTTCAAGCCCAACTCGGTTTTTTGCGGAGTGAAATAAATCGCGAAGTTGTTCTCCGGTAGAACATTCTTTTGCTCATAGCCAATAACCGCCTTCTTTGCGCCATCGCGCTTGATCTCTACTTCATGGCTGGGTGAATAAATAGATTTGAGTGGAGTCTGGGACTCGATCTCCATTTTCACACTTAAGGTCTTAATTGGCTTAGCTGAATACTTGCCTGTATTGAGAGGATACTTGTAACTCACCAAACTACTATCTTTCTTAAGCACCTGTTTGTAAGTCACGTGCGTGCGCTTAGTGCTGTTGGGTTCAATGGGGAAGATACGTACCTTGTAGAGATCATGCTCGGCATACTCTAATAAGGCTGGATCTTGTGCATTGCGCACGATGTCTTCATAAATCTTGCGTGCCTTCTCGGCTTTCAAAAGTTCGGCCTTCTGCATCTCACCATTTATAT
This sequence comes from uncultured Verrucomicrobiota bacterium, assembly GCA_902551155.1. GTDB lineage: Bacteria > Verrucomicrobiota > Verrucomicrobiia > Limisphaerales > UBA1100 > UBA1100. The sequence goes on from CACDBG010000048.1 coordinate 8,185, forward strand.
CCATGCGAAAATCTGTCAGCACTGCTCCCTTAGGCACTGGAAAAATGAAGTGGCCCTCCAGCCGGGTGCGGTTGGGATTATAAAAAACCTGCTTAACCGTCGTCTCAGCAATCTGGTCAGTCACCTTGATGCTGACCTTTTGTTCCTGCACCTCCATCGGGGCAAACCGGTACACCCGAGGACGAGGCACTGGCCATGGGCGGGGTGGATGAATTGGGTGATCAATGATCGGAGGCCGAGGAGCAGGAAGTGCTCTCACATCTGAAACAACGATCAAACCGCCGGCCTGTACCTGATAAAACGGGACAAAGACTGCCAATAAGAAAATTAAAGAAGCCAGTTTCGCTTTCATAATAAGTAGACGACCAGTGGATTCAAAATACTCCCATTTTAAGGTGCGTCACGCATTTTGCGACACTTGACCCAATTGATGTGTACCTACACACTTCCGTTCATGCTGAAGCACTTCTTTGCGATTCTGGCGCTGCTGTCTCTAACCCTCTCAGCTGCCGAATATAAAATCCATTCCTGGACAAAACATCATCTCACTCCGAACTTCTGGGCCGAGGGCGGACATTACGGGGATTTTAACAAAGATGGCAAAGGAGACGTGGTCGTGGGCCCTTATTGGTATGCTGGGCCGGATTTTAAACAGCGACACACCATTTATGATGATTCTCCAACCTTCGACATAATGAAAGACGGTAAAAAGGTGACCATTTCCGGGTACAAAGGAGAGCTCAGCGGCACCAACGGTTACTCCAATAATTTTCTTACCTACACTTACGACTTCAATTCCGACGGCTGGAAGGACGTTCTCGTCTTTGGTTGGCCAGGCAAGGACACCACGTGGTACGAAAATCCAAAAAATAAAAAAGGCCTCTGGAAAAGCCACAATATTTTCCCCGTAAGCGATGGCGAATCTCCCCGCTTAGAGGACATGGACGGAGATGGTAAGCCAGAGATCCTTGTGTTCCGCGATAAACACCTCGGCTACGGCCAAGCCGATTGGAATGATCCCGCCAAGGAATGGAAGTTCGTCAAAATTAGTACCCCGGGTAAATGGCATAAGTATACCCATGGCTATGGAGCAGGAGACATAAATGGTGATGGCCGTAAGGATATTCTGGAGACGGCTGGCTGGTGGGAACAACCCAAAAACGTTGATGGCACTCCGTGGCGGTTTCATAAAGTTCCCTTCAGTCTCTTACGTGGAGGAGCACAAATGTATGCCTACGACGTAAACGGTGATGGACGCAATGATGTTATCACCAGCTGGGATGGTCACGGCTATGGCCTCGCGTGGTATGAAAATAAAGGGACACAAAAAAACGGTTCGGTCAAATTCGCAGAACATGTGATTATCAACAGCAAACCAGAACAAAACCCCTACGGAGTTAAGTTTAGCCAAATCCACGCTATCGACTTAGCCGACATCAACGGTGATGGCCTGCTTGATATCGTCACCGGCAAACGCTTTTGGGCTCATGGTCCTAGTAAAGACGCCGAACCGGGCGCACCAGCAGTACTTTACTGGTTTGAGCTTACCCGCAAGAACGGCAACGCGGAATATATCCCGCACCAAATTGACGACAATTCTGGAGTAGGCACCCAGGTAGCCGCAGGGGATGTAAACGGTGATGGCCTTCCCGATATCGTGGTAGGCAACAAAAAAGGTGCTTTCGTCCATCTGCATTCAGTAAAAAAAGTAGATAAAAAAGCTTGGCAAAACTCTCAACCAAAACGGATTCACTAGGCAATAATAGCCTTTATTTCAGTAGCAAGGTAACCCTTTTTGCGTCGACACGTCTGAATAATACAAGCAATATCGCCCGTCGAAATTAAACTCCACTGCTAGTAAAGCAGCCGAGTGATTGTATGCCTACAACCAGCGCCCCATTGAAGATTCCTCGAGTGGTCCCCCAGCAAAAGCTGCGGAAACCCAAGGAAAATATTCCTCAAACCCATGAGGAGAGAATGGTTATTTTGCGCGAAGTACGGCATTACGTAGCAGAACAAACGCTGGTTCCCCCAGTGCCGCTAGACGACCTCAAGGTACATGCCGATAAACTCGCAGCAGCACTAAATACCAAGGAAATTTACCGCGACTACATCGGCATCCTTATAAACAACGAACTTTGGCGAGAGACACTAGCTGCCGTCCCCTTCGAACGTCGTCTTTTGATGGTACCCAAATGCTTGCGCGTTGAAGCCAAATGCCCAGCGCCCTTTGATGAGTTTGGTTTACTTTGCAAAAGCTGCGGCCTCTGCAGCATTCAGGATTTTGAATACGAAGCCGAAAAATTAGGTTATGCGGTGCTAGTGGCAGAAGGCAGCGCCATTGTAATGAGTCTAATTCAAACTGGCAAAATTGACGCTATCGTTGGCGTAGCCTGTATCCCTGTTTTGGAACGTGCGTTTCCCTACATGGAGGCCGCCGCCGTGCCAGGTGTCGCGGTTCCCTTACTCCAAGATGACTGCATTGACACCACCGTTGATGAGGAATGGATTTGGGACTACATCCATTTAACCAGTGATGATAAAACCCGACGTTTAGATCTCTCTTCTCTTCATGATGAAGTAAAAACATGGTTCTCAGTCGAATCACTTGAAAAAATCATGGGCCCCAGTAAAGGGGCAACTGAAGCAATCGGCCGTGAATGGCTCGCCCGAGCAGGCAAACGGTGGCGACCTTTCCTTAGCACTGCAGCGTTCCAAGCCCTTCGCCCTGACACCGATGAAGCTATTCCTGAAAATCTTAAAAAAATAGCCATAGCGGTCGAATGCTTCCACAAAGCATCCTTAATTCACGATGACATTGAGGATGAAGATATTGAGCGCTATGGGGAAAAAACACTGCATGAAGAACACAGTGTGGCAATCGCCTTAAACGTTGGGGATTTACTCATCGGAGAAGGTTACCGATTAATTGCCGAAACTTCAGCTTCCGGCGCACAAATCACAGCCATGACCAAAGTGGCAGCCAAAGGACAAAGACATCTTTGTCGCGGACAAGGAGCTGAGCTGATATGGCAAAAAAATCCTGAGCCCCTCAAGTCACGAGAAGTTCTGGAAATTTTCAGACAAAAAACAGCCCCAGCCTTTGAAGTCGCACTCCGCCTTGGCTCAATCTGTGCAGATTTAGAAAAATATAATGAAGCATCAGAAATAATCGGCCAGTACAGCGAAAACCTTGGCATTGCATACCAGATTCGAGATGACCTCACCGACCTCGGAGAAGAAGGCGAAACTAACGACCTCAAAGGCTTACGTCCCACGCTTCTACTCGCTGTCGCTCATGAAAAAGCCAAAGCTGAACAGAAAGAACAACTTGCACAAGTTTGGAAACGCCAATTGCCTGATGGAGTCACCTTCAGTGAGCTGGAACAATGGTATACCGACCTCAAAGCAGTAAAACGTGCAGAGGATTTGCAGCTCACCTATAAAGAACTGGCCATTCGCTCGCTCACCGACCTTGAAAACGCCAATCTTAAAGGCCTACTCCGCCGCGTAATCGGCAAGATCTTCAACGACACTGAAATCAAGGGTTGGTGC
>CACDBG010000049.1 GCA_902551155.1 uncultured Verrucomicrobiota bacterium
TTGGCGAGTCGAAGGCTTTGAGTCAGGGTTCATATTTTCAAGTACCAGACCTCGCATGAGTATTTTGGCATCTTCAGGTGGATAGGCTTCATAAACATCCGAATCAGCGAATACATCGGATACTCCATTTAGAATAGGATCTTTTTTAGCTCCCGGTTCGATTGCTCCGCGACAGGCTTCGCGTTTGTGACCGCCCCAGTGGCTGACCCAGCCTTCGCCAAGCACGCGCTTGCCAAAGCCGCCGATCTTGCCACGAAAGGCGTGGATGCTCGTGCGCAGGCCGATCACCGGGATGCCGCGGTTGCACGCATCATCAAAATGTTTATACACCTCATCAGGCCAGGTGCGAAAACGTAACAGCATGATAATGGCGTCGGCAGAATCCAGTGCTTGCGGGTGTGAAAGGCTTTTCTGGTTATTTGGGTCGATTTCGCCTTGTTCATTTAATGAGAAGAGGACAGTGCACTTGAATCCATGTCTTTGGCTCAGGATTTTGGCCATCATGGGTAGTCCCTCTTCGCTGCGGTATTCTTCATCGCCCGAGAGCAGGACGATGTGCTTGCCCTTGCCAGGGCCGGCTTTGCCTTGGTATGCGATGTGATTGGCCGCATTAATTTTGGTTGGCGTTGGTTGTGGGAGTGGCTTGACTGGTGCAGGTGTCGGTGCCGGCTGTGGGGTCGCTGCTATAATGTTTGTCACAACCTCTTTTAAAACATTGGTTACAACATTGGTGACAATAGTAGGAGTTGGAGGGGCACTCACTTCAGTTCTTTCATCCGAATCCTCCTTGGGCATGCCATACCAATAGCCAAGGCCATATGCCACGAAGCAAAGTAAAATAAAGATGATTAACTCTCTCTTGTCAGGCATTGCCCACATCCTACGCTTCCTTCCTGCGTATGCTCAAGGATTGATGCCGCCACCATCTTTAGAGACGTGCATCAAGATCACCTCCAATTTGAAGGTGTAAAGTAAATGTAAAAAAGGCTACCGTGGTCAGCCTTGTGTATCTCCAGAGTTTGTTTACTTCTTTTTTTGCCCGGTGGGTAGAATTTTACCAAGTGCGTGGTCGGAGGGCTTGATACCGCGACGGTAGGTGTGAAACCCATAAAAGGTCGGCTTATAGGGATCTACATAATCCACATTGGCTTCCTTTGGGACTTTCATGCCAAGCCCAGCGTAAGTGGCATTTACAATCATCCTTCTGAGGCCAGCGCTTTTTAAATCGGTAGCTGCACCCATGGTAGATGTGAAAATGTGGCTCGTTTTTCCGTTGGGCCATTTGTGTTTACGCGTCCAGGCGACAGCCATGGCCGGTTCGTTGACGTCCTGCAACTTTTTGTCTGATTTACGTCGCTTCTGCTTCCCGGTGACGGGTTTGGAGTCCGGCTTTAGAGAATCGGTTACCAAGCCACGCATGAGAATCCTAGCATCGGCAGGTGGGTAGGCTTCATAAACATCTGAATCAGCGAATACATCGGATACTCCATTTAGAATAGGATCTTTTTCAGCTCCCGGTTCGATTGCTCCGCGACAGCCTTCACGTTTGTGACCGCCCCAGTGGTTGACCCATTCTTCGCCAAGCACCCGTTTTCCAAAGCCTCTAAGGTTACCGTTGAATGCGTGAGTACTGGTACGCAAGCCAATGATGGGGACCCCTCGATTACAGGCCTCATTGAAGTATTTGTTAGTTGCGTCTCCCCATTTGCGAAAACGTAACAGCATGATAATGGCATCGGCAGAATCCAGTGCTTGTGGGTGTGAGAGGCTCTTCTGGTTGGTGGGATCAATTTCGCCTTGTTCATTTAATGAGAAAAGGACAGTGCACTTGAATCCATGTCTTTGGCTCAGGATTTTGGCCATCATGGGTAGTCCCTCTTCGCTGCGGTATTCTTCATCTCCGGAGAGAAATACGATGTGCTTGCCTTTGCCCGGTCCGGTTTTTCCTTGATAGACTATGTGGTCGTCGGCTGACTGTATATGGAGTACAGATAGGAGTAGGGTGAAGATTGAGAGAAAGATTTTTTTCATATAACTTTTTCAGTTGGCATATAACTATTAACTGCATTTATTTTAACGACCGTTAGTCGCTCTGCAAACTTCAAATGTCCGCCAAAGAACTCATTGTTGTTCGCCATGCTAAATCCAGTTGGAAAAACAAGGGGTTGGATGACCATGATCGGCCTTTAAATGAAAGGGGGAGACGAAATGCACCTGAAATGGGAGAGAAGCTAAAACGACAGGGGATAAATCCAGACATCGTTTTTACCAGTAGTGCATTGCGTGCTGTAGCAACTGCAAAAATTATCTGCGAAAAATTGCGTTTTCCTTTTGATCAAATTATCCATGAAACGGGAATGTATCACGCAGATGTTTCTGAGTGGTTGGGTTTTATTGGCGGGTTGGATGATCAATGGGGGTCGGTTATGGCTTTTGGGCACAATCCCGGCTTAACTGAGTTAGTTGCTGATGTATGGGGATTACCGGTGGCTAATATACCGACCTGTGGTATTATTTCTCTAACTTTTGGTAGAAAGGTATGGGCAGAGGCTGTTTTAGCAGGGCCAGTAACTGCAAGTTTTGATTATCCGAAAAATAAGTCTGCTGTTCCAGAAGTTCTTGCCTAGTCACCCTGTTTTTCCCGATTGCCACGGTTAAAGAACTGCTCGAGGAAATTGCCCCCATTGCCTGTCCCTAATTCTTCCGCTTTATCTGGATCGATCATCACTTCAATCCGGTCATGGGTTCCATCCAGCGCTTTATTTAATGATTCGTCATCAGGTGATGTTTCTTTGATGTCTGCAATGAGTTTTTGTCGGTTGCGCAGTGTGGATTCAGAACGGTCTCCGCTTGTCATATGACCTAGAGCGAGAAAGCGAAGAGGTCCGAGTTCTTCGTTAGTAATTACATCGGTAAAAAATGCGTTACTATCGGGATTGGTTCCTACGTGTTTGAGGATGGCATCTCCTAATGCCATTTTATCACCATCGTCGGTCAAATTTTCATCTTTAACTTTGGCGTATAGGAGGGGTACGGCTTTTTCACCCAATATCTTTGTTAGGTAGTTGACAACCGCACCATCGACGCGTCCTTCTGGGGTGATAATCATTAGTTTGGCTGTCTCGACAAATGTTGCATCTTTGTATTTTACCAAAAGCGAGAAAAGAAACATACGAGAGGATTCATCGAGCAGGCTGTTGCCATTTGTCGCTGGGGGATCGATCAGTAGTTCGTGAACAACCGCTAAAACATCTTCCTTGTATCTGTCAGGAGCCATTTTACTGAGGATTCTATCCAAATAGGCCACTTCCAGACCTCGCAGTGTTTGTGATAGCACATTTGCAAGGATTTCCTCGGCTTTTGGTCCGCCTATGTCGTGAACCACATCAAAGAGTCCCAAACGTAAAGAACCCGGCTCCAATTCACGTTTCATGTTGCTCACCATGCTGGTGAGAAAGTAACTGCCAAATCCTGAGCTAATAAATTGGCCGATGCCATTAGGCTTAATTTCTTCACCACGAGCTTCGGCTTCCTTGGCTTCCCGCCGTTGTCGATCAAAAGCTTGGGCAGTTTCCTCATATTCAATATCTTGACCTGTTTTGAAAAAGTCTTCAATTGCCGGAAGAGCCTTTTCACTGGCTTTTGTCAGGCCTACCATGTAGTGGATGATTTCCTGCATGGTTTGCTGACGAGTTTCACCAGTCGGGCGCAGTTGCTTGAGGTTGGCAATGGTTTCTTCTGGGGAAATCTCTGTAACCTTTTCGATGATTCTCTCGGATTCTGTATAGTCCAATTTGATTATATCAATTTTCCCGGCTTTCGATTGAGCCTCTTTAAGGTCTCTCTTTAATTTGGCTATGGTTTCACTTTCGTTGGTGTTGTCTGAATTAGATTGAGAATTTTTATCGGAGTTCAGTATGTATCCTACGGTGAGTCCAATAAGCGCAGCTATAAGAATGGGAAATATTTGTTTCATATTCTATCTAACGATTCCGGTTGCGTAGTCGTTCAGTGGCAGCCTTTAGTTCTCCGAAGTCCAAAGTTTTGTCACGGTTGGTGTCAGAGCGGGCAAACGATGCTTTCATCCAGTTTGGAGCTTCATCTAGCTCAATTTTTCCATTTCCATTTCGGTCGGTGCGTTTAAAAAAAGCGTTCAAACGGTCATCGATATTATTTTCTCGAATGCGGCCTGCTCTTTGACGGGCAGTTCTAACCCCCGTTTCGCTGATATGTTTTCGGTAGAGACTGGTTAGTGTGGAGAAGCTCTCTCCCTTACCAGGTCTGCAGAGAAGAGTGAGACTGCCCATTTCATCTTCACTTTCAGGTCCCCATCGCACTGGTTTTGGAGGTACGCTTGGATTATTGGGGTTTGAGGAAGAATTATCCCAAACTACGGTGGATTCTAGTTTGGTGCCTTTGGGGAGATTAATAAATTCTTCAAAGTGATATTGTTCCTGCCATGAAAAATCCCAATCTGGGATGTTAAGTAGATTCAACTGTTTGCCATTAGGTAGGGTGGCATTCATGCTCAGTTTTTTGCCTAAATAATGGGCGTGTGCACTAACAGCAAAAGCCTCTACATCAATAGGAAGCGTGAAGCTGTCTCTAACGGTATAGGCCTTTTCTCCAGCCGGTATGTATATACCTGAAAGTGCGCCAAATACAGGAGGTAATTGTAAGCCGGTAAAAGCTGTCTTGGGGGGCTGGTCGGTAAAGTAAAGTCCAATCGAGGATTGGTCTTTTTCAGGCTTGCCTGAGGGGTGATAGTGCATAGCCAGTACCAAGTCTGCATTGCTTGGAAGTCGCCATGCCAAATCTTCCGGTAATTTATTAGGTTGGCCACCTGCAGCCCATCCTCCCAGTTGTCCGATTCCTGTTCCTTGACGCCGCATTCTACGAAAGCCGGGAGATTTTTCTCTCTTATCCAAACGTCTGGCTTCGCCGGTCGTATCGTAACTGAAGAGGCAATGATGAACTACAGTGCGGGCATCGGGACGAAATTCTATGGCTTTTAACCATTTATCCTTGGGTAAATTTAAAGGTACAACAAAGCTGCGATAAATATCACGACCGGCCGCAGGCACAGGAAAAGGCTCTGCCATTTTAACTACCAAATCAGGTTCTCCTAACTGCCATCCGGTAACAAATTTTGGTAGGTTGGGTAGTTTGCTTGGGTCGCCTTCAGGCATGCCAGTTTCAACCCATTTATTGATCGTAGTGATTTGCGTATCAGATAGGCTGCGGTCTCCGTGGAATTTAATTGAACCTTTTTGAGCGTGCCATGGAGGCATCACCCGATCCTCAGTCACGCGTGCGATTAGTTTTCCACGTTTACTTACATCATTATAGTTCATCAACTTGAATGGACCGGATTCGCCTGGCCGATGACAGGAAGTACAGTTTTGGAAGATGATGGGGGCCACATGTTCGGTGAACGTTACTTCCTTTGCTTCTATGTGTAGAACTGTGAATACTAAAACAATAAGTATCTTTTTCATTTCAATTTTGGGATATAACATCCGATACATTCGCCTTTTGGCTGTGGAACTTTTTTTCCGGATAGGACTGCGGTGATGGCATCACGTAAATCGTGCTGGGTAACCACACGTCTTGGTTTTCCAAAATCTTCATAAAAATTGTTGATTCGTCCGCGGTAGAGCACTTTCCCTTTTTTGACTATCACAGCTTCAGGTGTTATTTCGGCGCCAGTTGCCTTCACCAGATTGTGTTTGGAGTCTAAGATACTAGTGATTTCATTCAGGCCAAAATCTTTCCGATGGGTTGTTAGTTCATTTTGGGACGTATCTGGGTCGGTATAAACTAGGAGAAAATTGATTCTGCCCTGATAGCTGTTAGCTATGTGTCTAATTTCAGGGACCATCTTGTTTGCTACCGGGCAATCGTAAGTGGTGAAAATTAATACAGAAGGCTTCGCTTCAGAAAACGGTTTGATAGATTTTCCAGAAACATCTTTTATGGTCAACTCAGTCTTGACTATTTGGCCGGTCAAGTCGAATGCCGCCAGCCAAGAAATGATCAAAACAGTTAAACTTTTTTTTCCCATTGATTGCTGGTTTGATATACGTAATTCAGGTGATCAGGTTACCATTGTTGGTTGAGTGATGCAATTATCTGGCCTTTAAATCTCAGTGGCTATTAATTCAGCAATCTGCACCGCATTCAACGCTGCTCCTTTAAGAATTTGATCGCCAACCACCCAGAAGCTTAGACCGTTTTTCATGGCGCAATCTGTGCGAATACGACCCACAGCACAGTTATCTTTTTCAGCCATGTTTAATGCAAGTGGATAGAGATCGTTTTTCACATCATCCATTAGATTAATGCCGGGAGCATTCTTAATTGCTCGTCGAGCCTTTGCGACAGAGACGGGCTTGGTGAACTCTGCATTTATTGAAACACTATGCGCGCGATAAACAGGGATGCGAACACAGGTGCTACTGGCCTTAAAACGTCCGAGATGCATAATTTTGCGCCCCTCGTTTTCCAGTTTCATCTCCTCCTTGGTGTAACCGTTCTTTAAAAAAGAATCCACGTGAGGCAAAGCATTAAAGGCAATTTGGTGTGGGTATACCGACTTCTTTATTTTTCGTCCGCTCGCTAAGGCTTTTACCTGCTCTTTCAGCTCTGCAATGCCTTGTGCCCCACTACCTGAGACTGCCTGATAAGTTGAGGCAAATATACGTTTCACTCCAAATTCTTTGTGGAGGGGGTAAAGAGCCATGAGGGTAATGGCAGTTGTGCAATTGGGATTGGCGATAATGCCCTTATGCTTTCGGGTGTCTGCTCCATTAATTTCGGGTACTACGAGTGGTACCCTTTTATCCATGCGAAAGGTGCTGGAATTATCAACAACTACGGCTCCGGCTTTAACTGCTAAGGGGGCAAACTTACTGCTTATATCACCCCCGGCGCTGAAGATTGCGATATCAATTTTGTCGAATGAATTCTTAGTCAATTCACGAATTGTCAGGCTTTTCCCCTTAAAGCGAACTCGTTTGCCTGCACTTCGTTTAGAGGCTAATGGTAAAAGTTGATTAACAGGGAATCGCCGTGTCATTAGAACGTTAAGCAATTCCTGGCCTACTGCTCCGGTGACGCCTACTACCGCTACGTTGAGTTTTCGTTTCCTCATTATGGGGGGCGGGGAGCATACGCGAAGCATCCGGACTGTCAAATCGCCAAAAAGTCTAGCCCCTTGCCGAAGCCTATGGTTGGGTGGTCGGAGTGAGTGAAGATGTTATAATTCGAAAAGCCACAAGTGAGGATGTGCAGGCTATTCTAGTCATATATAATGCAGCTACTCAGGAGCCGGCTTCAGCATATGAAGATATGCCTCAGACTTTAGCCCAGCGGAAGGAGTGGTTCGACTATTACAGTAAGCGAAATTTTCCAATTATGGTTGCTGAACATGATGGTATTGTAGTCGGTTGGGGTTCCTTGGGGCCGCATCAGGAGAGGGCTGGTTTTCGGTTTACTGGTTCAGTCGCGGTGTATGTGGAAAAAATGTATCGTCGACGCGGTATTGGAGGTCTGTTGTTAAAAGCGTTATTGCAGGCAGGGCGGCAGCGTAAGCTGCATATAGTTTTGGCAGTAATTGATTCAAAAAATGGACCGAGTTTAGGGTTGCACAGGGAACATGGTTTTGTTCAAGCGGGCGTGCTTAAAGAGGCAGGATGCAAGTTTGGTGAATGGCGTGATGCGGTTTATCTTCAGTGTTCATTGGATGATCGGCTGGTTCCTGAGGTATAAAAAACGGCCGCACTTAGTGGTGCGGCCGAGATGAAAGATACTTATTATTGGTTTAACTAGTTGTTGCCTCCTCGGTTCTGGAATCGATTACGCATTTCTTCCATACGTTTTCTCCGTTCCTCATCCTGCTTGGCTCGAGCAGGGTCTGTCAGTCTCCACCTTTCGTTGGAGCCTTCAGCATCCGGGTTGGCTAGTGTGTCCAATCGTTGTTCCACCTGAGTGAACATGTTTTGAAAATCGGCGTCACTGGTGCTGCCCTTAAGTCCAGTCAAGATGCCTCTACGTGCCGCAATCCCCTCTGCATCGGGTTTGCCTTCGGTGAGGCGACGGACTTCGCGTACAGCTGATTCACGTGAGCCACCTCCGCGACCACCTCCAAACATTCCGCGCCAGTCAACGCCACGATCTCTGTCACCCCCACCTTCACCACTGGCTTCGCGTGCAGCTCTCTCAGCTTCACGTTTGGCATCTGCCTCGGCCTTAGCGATGGCTTCTTCTCCCATTTTGACCAGATATCCCTGGAATCGTTCTACGAGAATTTGTCCGGATTCTGGGTGGATATCAATATAGTCGTTAATTACTCCATAGAGCTCACCTTTACCGCGGTCATCTAATGTGCTTTCTCGGTACTGTTTGGCTAATATCGGCACGGAGTCTCCCTTTAATACTTCGCGGAAATAGCGCAAGGCGTTCCTGTTTAACTTGCTATCTGCAACTAATAATTCGGCAGCCTCATCGGCGAAATCTGTATCCTTATATCTTATGATTAACTGCCACAATCTTTCGTTCGTTTGAGATTCCAGCCGGGATGGAACCTCTGACAGTTCAGGTGGGTTCATCAGCAAGTCTTTCGCTGCACCCAGAACTTGCTTAGAGTATTTGTGTTCACCTTCTGCGATTTCAGTGAGCATACGGTCAATCAGATTAACTTCTACTCCACTGCCCGTGTAACCCAGAATTTTGACCAGAGCTCCCTCTGAATCATTGGTGCTTATGCGGCCTAAGGTCTCAATGAGACCCAATCTAAGTGATTGAGGCATCATCTCACGTCGAACTTCGCCACGATTTTCATCTCTACTACGATCGCCACCACGATCTCCACCGGGGCCTCCGCCTGGGCGACCGCCGCCGGGGCCTCCGCCTGGACGACCGCCACCACCGGGTTGGGCTGAGAGTGTGACAGTAAGGGCTACCAATGTTATTAGTGTATAAATTCGATTCATTATGTTTTTGTTTTACTTGGTTAAATTAATTTAACGACCGCCGCCACGACCTCTATCTCCGCCTCCTCGACCTCCCCAGCCAAGTAGGCTACGAATGGCGCGCTCGCCCTCTTCACCCATAGATTCCATTTGGACTCTTTGCTCCTCGGTCATTAGTTTAGAATATTCCTCGCGAATTTCAGTGAAGTAGGCACGCATTTGCTCTCCACGCTCTTCCCGAGACATTTCCTGATTACCCCATATCTCACCCATTTTTTCGCGGATTTGAGGTCTTAGTTTTTCACTGAGAGCTTGCATCTCCTCGATTTGGGTATTGGTTACCTGAAGCTTTTGGCGGAAACTTTGGCGTCCGAATTCCTTATCTTTATGTTGGTCCAAAAAGTCGTTGATAGCAGGCACCGCTTCATCTCCTGCATCAACCAGACTTTCAAAATAATGAATTACTCGGCGCTGGGATTCGACATCCTCGCCGGTGACTTCATCTGCTGCAAGCTTATCAATGAGAACAGCCGGTTCAGTTACTACCCCCGGTACTGAGACGCCTGTCTCGATTACCTCTACCCGGCCCGCTTTGGATTCAGCTTCTTTAAGCTTCTTGGTGAGAGCAGCGATCTCTTGGTCTTTATCATCGGTATTGGCTTCTACCGTACGAACCACTTCCTTAACTTTTGTTTTTCCGGTAACAAAATAGGTAGCTGTGGCACTTACAACCATGGAAACAATAATAGCAGCAGCGATTTTCATAATATTTTAAATCCGTAACTTTTATACGACAAGGTGACGGAATCGGTTACATTTTGCTCAAAATCGGTCTTATGACCATTAAAAAACAAGCATATTAGCCAAATAATGTTCTCCTAGCGTTTGGCTTCTTGCGTCGCTGATTCGGTTGTTTTGGTTGGGTTACCACGGAGTTTGGCAATTATTTCCGGCAATTTTTCCAATAAATGGTCTATTTCCTTATCGGTGGAATATTTGCTAAGGCTTAGGCGCACCGCACCCATGGCAAGTTCTGGGGTCAATCCCATCGCTGTTAGGACATGACTTGGAGCCAAAGAACCGGTGGTGCAGGCTGAGCCACTACTGGCGCATATGCCTTCACGATCGAGTAACAGAAGGATGGCTCCAGCTTCACAATTGGCAAAACTAAGGTTGCTGGTGTTTGCTAGGCGGGGCTTTTTCGCTCCATTGCGTGAAACTCCTTCAATGGTATTGAAAATACCCTCCTCCATTCGATCCCTTAAAGCTTTGATTCTTCCTAAATCTTTATCCAAACTAGCCATCGCAATTTCTGCTGCTTTGCCAAAGGCGACCATGCTCGCAACATTCTCGGTGCCACCTCTCCGACCCTGTTCTTGTTCACCGCCCATCACGTAAGGCTGAAAGGAAACTCCTTTGCGTACATATAATATTCCAATGCCTTTGGGAGCATGAAGTTTGTGAGCAGACAGGGAGAGGTAATCTGCTTCCATTGATTTTACATCCAGTTTGAGTTTGCCGGGTGTTTGTACTGCATCGGTGTGGAATAAAACACCTTTTGACCTGCAAATAGCTGCAATCTCTTCAACGGGATATATAACACCTGTTTCATTATTGGCGGTCATTACTGAGACGACAGCTGTATCTTCTCGGATGGCTTCATGGATTTCGTGTACATCTAGTTGACCAGCACGGTCTACTGGAATCCAGGTAACCTCACAGCCGCGCTTTTCTAATGATTCACCAAACTTAATATTGGCAGAGTGCTCAACGGCTGTGGTGATGAGGTGACGTTTGCCCGGTTGGCTGGTTAGAGCACTGTTTATGGCTGCATTATTACTTTCAGTTCCACAACTGGTAAAAATAATTTCACGAGGGTTGGCATTTATGAGTGCAGCTACTTTTTCTCGGGCCTCCGCTACTGCTTTACCCACTGTTTTACCAAAGGAATAGGCACTGGAGGGGTTGCCCCATTGTTCAGTAAGAAAAGGCAGCATAGCCTCAACCACTTCCGGTGCAACTCGGGTGGTGGCGTTGTTATCTAAATAATAGATTGATTCCTCGTTCATCGATACGAGCCTGCGAGAAATGTGTCGCAGGGGAATGGCGAGTTAAACAATGACCGACCCTCAAAATCAAAGCTTTTTCTCGTCAATAATGGATAATGGTCGTATTCTAGGAGACTTCCTTTGTTAAATGAAAATAGCTTTTTCACAACTAGTAATGGCTTTTGGTTTGGCTCTGTGGGTTATCTCTGGTTGTGGTGGGAAGGCGGAAAATACAACCGGTGAAAAACAGGTAGCCGCGGCGTCCGAACCGTGTGAGCAGTGCCTTACGCCGGGGAGCCGGGCAAGTTTTCTCCAAGCTTCAATTAGTGACGGTCGGTTTGTGGCGAACGAGAGCCCATTAACCGTAGAGCAAATTACCGAGAGTCTTGGCCAAACGATAATTGGCTCGGATTTGCCTTTAGCCGAGATCCAATTATTTAATGAGTCTCGTGTTCCGGAGATGCCTCGAGTGCGTAATGCTGCGGAATGGCAGGCTAAAGCCGATCAGATCAGACGCGATGTATTAGATAATGTAGTCTATCGCGGGAATGCAGCAGTTTGGCGGGATACTGAATTAAAAGTAGAGTGGTTTGAAACGATTGATGGCTTGCCGGGTTATCGTATTAAGAAGCTACGTTTTGAGTGTTTACCGGGGTGGTGGATTCCGGCGTTATTATACGAGCCTTTGAAGTTGAAAG
>CACDBG010000050.1 GCA_902551155.1 uncultured Verrucomicrobiota bacterium
AGCCAGTAGGATGATGGGTATGCCGAATGACCTGATCAATGGAAGGGCCACCAGCTTTGGCTTCGCCTCCAGCTGGTTCGGCTGTGAAAGAGGCAGTGGCTCCGTCAAAGTGGGCATTAATACCGCGCACATCGCAGCGGACATGATCCACATTGCGCATAATAAGCAACTTATCCTTCAATGGCTTTAGTGGTTCCAAGACATCATTAAAGCCTTCATTCTGTAAAGGTGCGGGAATGCCAAGTCCGAAAAATATATTAAACGCACGCGTGGGCACCTTGGTTTTAGCAGCACCCAGTGCATTGGTGGCAATCATCTCTTCTACCAGTGGTAGTCCGATAGTAACAGTTCCCAAACCCTGAAGTAGAGTGCGTCGATTGAGATGTGACTTCATTTAGTGTTCTCCGTTGGTTGGATTTGGAATAATTCACTAACGGCGATTGCGGTAATAAGGTTTGCATAAGTGCCGCCAGATTTCCAGCCGGCTTGATGGATGGTTTGCATGCTTCGGGCGTCTCGCGGGCCCAATGTGCGGCCAAGGGCAAATTGCGTAAGTTTCCATGTAATACTTTGTCGTACACGGTTGCTGTCAGCAAGGTGGTCCATCAATTCTTTGGAGGTCCGGTAAGTAATCGGCTTGGCTTCGCCGGGAAAAAGAATTTGGCCGTCCTCTCGCAGGCGGTTGCCGTGATTGTCCTTTTCAAGATAGGATCCCAAGCCGTCAAAGCGCTCTAGTCCGAATGCTAGCGGTTCAAATTTGCTGTGGCATCCGCCGCAGTTGGTGTTGGCGATGCGCTTCTCGGCGATCCCGCGTTGGCTCAGGCCTGGTTGACTAGGCACTGGTGTTGTGTCGACACAGGGTGGAGGATCCTTGACGACTCCTCTCAGTAGATCTTGCATCACGAATAATCCACGCGTGACCATTGACGCATCATCGCCACCGCGCGTGAGTACGCTTCCGTGAGTCAATAGACCCCCGCGTGAAGGTATCTTGGTTAGATCATAGCGCAGTGTGCCTTTGCCAGTTTGTAATGGAGTAAGTCTGTAGTGTTGGGCCAGTTGGGATGTAAGATAGCTAAACTGGGCATTGAATAGGTTAGATAGTGGTCGATTTTGTTTCCAAACAATTTCCTTGAAGAACGCGATTGTCTCCGTACGCATATCATTTGCTAGAGAGGGGTTCCATCTGGGGAAATGGTTTTTGTCCGGGCGTAGATTGGCAAGGTGGCCAAGGTTGAGCCACTGACTCAGGAATTGTACGGATCGATCCACCGCTCGCGGGTCTTTAAGCATGCGGTTGATCTGGATGCGAATTTGTTCGGGGCTGGATAACTTGCCTTGATCGGCGGCAGTATAAAGTGCCTCGTCGGGTGGGGCACCCCAGATTAGGTAGCTTAGGCGTACTGCCAGTTCAAAGTTGCCCACGCGCCCTCCGGTGTGCTGGTTTTCCATGCGGTAAATGAACCGTGGCGATTGGAGCATGGCTTGAAGCACAAGTCCGACAGCCTCCTTGTAGCTGCCGCCATTGGCAACAACCGACGTAGTGATACCTCGATACAGAATCACTTCTCGTTTCTCCAGGGGCCCGCGCAGCGTCCAGCGCCCGAGTTTTTCAAGGAAGGCGGACATGTTCTTATCTGTAAAGCTTTGCTTCCGGGAAAAACGTTTTGCATACGTGGTGACGTCCATGCGATTGACAATGCGCTCGGCGAGTTTCGCGTAGGCATTGATGTGTTTGAGATCGATATTTAGATTGTATGCAGTGTTATCGAAACCGTCGGCTCTAAGGTCAGGTGGTAGCAGCGCTCGGGCATCAGTGCTGATATCCACACCTGTTGTGGCGAGTACGGTGGCAATGTATTCTGTCACGGTCAGGCGGCGGATCCAGTTGCCGCTGGTCTCATTGCCTTGTGCGTATATTGCAGGATCAATGCGACTTAGTGTCCATTTCGCTCCGTCATCAATCCACTGTTTCAGGAGTGTCTTCTCCGGCGTAGACAATGGTGTGCGTTTCTTGGGCATTTCATTTTTTGCTACTGCTTCCCATAGTGCGCTGATTTCATGTTTACCTGGCACAATCATGTCTTTATTGGCGAAGGCGGTAAGCTTTTGAGAGAGATCTAAATCACCCTTGGCAGTAGCAGGATCATGGCATTCCAGACAATGCTTAGATAAAAGTGGGGCAATCTTGGTTTCAAACAAGTGCTCATTTTGTGCAGCCGCAAGTTTGGTCAGATCCATCTTCGCTTGGGCTCCGGATTTAAAATGAAGTGCGACTTCTTTTGTGCTCAAATCGCGGTTGTATATGGCTACCAGATACAACGTGCCCAGCCACGGCCGTTCGCCTGAGAGTTCATTGCCTAGTGCAAGACGATATGAGCTGTCCCAATTGGACATTGTGCCCGCAGTCATCTGTCCTTTTACTTTTTTCCCGTTCACATAGAGGGAGGCATTTCCCGAGCTATCGCGCACATACACTGCATGGGTTAGTTTTCCAGATAGTATGGGAGTTGTCTCAATGGCGGGCATACCATTTTTGCTTGTACGTGTGGTACGTAGTCTCGACTGCAGGTTGGCGACTTCTTGGCCGATGGTAAAATTTCTTTCAGAAGTGTTTTTTGAAATAGTGACGAGCCGAGCAGGGCCATCCTGCTTCAAGTTGCCCGGCTTGAACCATACCTCGACGGTAATTTCGTTGGATTGTTTAAGAGCGTTGAACAGCCTGAGAGGGGGGCGTTCGGAAGTTATAACAGTGCCTTTTATGATTTCTAATGAACCGTTTGTACGCCTGGTGTTCCCTTTTGCTCTGATGCGTAGATCCAAGGCTGGTTTCAGTCCTGAGCGGTCCTTTACAATCGGGCCTTCTATTGTATTGAAGTCATAAAAGGCCAATAGCCCATTATCCACCCGTTCTGCTCCCCGAGCAGTTATTGTGAAAGCCAGTATCAAGGCTAAAATGGGCTTCATCAGGTCCATATTCATATTGAAATTCGTTGATCGCAAGATTGTTTTGTGCGGACAAACTGTTTGGGGTGCTTTAGGCTTATCCTATGAACAAGCGCGTTTTCTTGATGCTGGTGTTGCCTATTTTTTTCACGGTGGTAGTGAATGCAGATTGGCCGCAATTTCAAGGTGATGCGCGACGGACGGGTAATGTGCCTGAAGCAGTGTTAACTGATTCTTTGGCTTTGGCGGCAGCTATTCCCTTAACTGACGCTATTCAGTCCGGTCCGGTGGTTGCTGGTGAAGTGGTTTATGTCATGGATGGCTCAGGAGTGGTCCATGCCATCGATTCAAAAACATTCCGAAAGAAATGGGTCTTTAAAACAGATGGAGGACTTGCTAATTGCAACAATGTTGCAACCCCTGCAGTTGTTGGAGATTTTTTACATGTGGGAACCGCTGCCGGTTTTTACTACGTGATCGATCGAAAAACAGGAAAGTTGATTCATCGTATTGATTGCAAGGAACCTATTTTCTCAGCACCTGTAATGGGAAACGGGCGGGTTTATTTCGCCACCTTGGGAGCACGGGTGTATGCCGTATCACCAAAAGGTAAAACGGAGTGGACTTGGGATTTTGTAAAAGAGGTTATCGGGTTTAAAGGAAACCGGTGGCTTGGTGCAGATTGGGTAAAGTTTCGCGGTGATCGTGTAACATGGAAGGATCATTTTGTCTGTTCGCGTGATATTTCTCTGATGGGCAAAACGCTTGTGATGCCTGCAGGTGGGCGGACAATCTTTCTGGAGGATGTTGGGGCAAAGCCAAGGTTGCGAAAAGTAGCTGTGATTCCTCAATTTGCAGGCACGGAATTTCCAGCGACTTTGGGCCAAAGTATTGATGCTGCTGGTAACGTATATGTGCAGTGGCATCGGCGTGACAATGCGGGTCGGGTTGAGAAGATGTGGCTGGAAGGTGATGAATTAAAAGTTGATTTCATTAAAGGAACACAGACCGATATCCGCACCCCAGGGATGTTGAGCTTTGCTCCAGTTGCAGTGCGTGAAGATGCTGTGTACCGGGTTCGACCAGAGCAAGGTATGGGCCTTTGTCGGCATATCGGAGAAAAAACAGAGGTGTTAAATGCTGCTGCTTCGATTGGTTCAGTGATACTGACACGGGACCATGCCGTATATGGCGGCCTTGATGGCAAGGTATACATTGTTCCCTTTGAGGATGGTAAGGCGCAATCGTTACCAACGGCTTTTGGCGCACCTATTACCGCTCCGCTAGCGATTTCTGATGGTCATATTTACGCGGGGAGTGAAGATGGTTATCTCTATATTTTCAATCAGGGAGGTAAAGCGACATTGCCCAAAAAAGATTTGGGAATGTGGAAAGTTCGAAGTCCGCTCAAAGGTCCATTAACCGGTAGTCAATTTGATTGGTATACCAATTACGGTGACTTCGCCGGCAGTAATTCAAACGATCAGGGCCTCAAGCCACCCTTGCGAATGCGTTGGGCTAGGCGTATGGAAGGGACGGTGAAGCATTTGCCGGTTTGTGGAGGTGGTCGCCTTTACACACATACCGCTGAGGGACAGATTATTGCTGCAGAGCAGGACACCGGACGTGTTCTTTGGAGGCGTTATTGGCCAGGTGGTTTTCTTTCGTTTACTTCACCCCTTTACGTTAAAGGTAAGTTACTCATTCCGCAGGGAGGAATTAAGCAGTCCTATGTTCTTTGCCTTGATGCAGCTACAGGTAAGCTATTATGGAAACAACCTTTTACTGGATCACCCGGCTGGAGCCGCCAGTTTCCGCCGGTTGTTCACGGTAATGTTGCCATTTATGCTTCCGGTTCGGGTGAGTATGACTATCAGGGTTCTGAGCAATATTTCACTTTTGGTGGTAAGCCCAAGGATCATGGCGGGCGCGAGGTAATGAGTTGGATTTATTCAAACACCAACCCCTATTACCCCAAGAATCATCGACCGCGTATTTGGGCGTGGGATCTTGATACGGGGAAATTACTTTGGGAAAAGGATTTTACAAAATATGGCCGCGGTGGGAATGACTGCGGCATCTGTATGCTTGATGGAAAATTATACTATTCGGTGTTCTTCGGTTATGCGACTAGTGAGAAACAGAGGCGTGGATTACCTGTGGAGAACAACGGCTTTACTGCCTGTCTTGAGCCAAAGACAGGGAAGATTGTGTGGTCTACAACCGAATATTTTGTGACGGCCAAATGCACCCTGAGTGCACGTGATGGTCGTGTTTATATCGGTGGGTTTAATCGTGCAAAGGAAGGTACGAATGACCGGCACGTCTGGTGTTTGGATGCTAAGGATGGTCGTCTTGTTTGGAAATCAGACGCTGTTACCTCCGCGCTCAACGTCGTGACCGTTGGTAAACGATTCATCTTTTCGAACGCCTTGCGAGGTAAGGGCAATGTGTATGATCATAAAACCGGTAAGGTTGTAGATAGTATTGGTCACAATTATGCCTGCTGCCGCTTTACCATGTCTGAACCCTACGTCCTCGGGGCTAATATGGATATGATTGACCTGTCCAATAATGGTAAACTTGTCTCCACTGGTCCTGCGATTGATTCGCGTGAATGCTTGGGAGCGGTGGTTTCCAATGGACGCATATTCTACACCTCTCAAGCCAGTGGTTTTGTCGTTTCGCAAACCTTTGGTAAGGAAGCAGAACAGGTTTCTGCGGTATGGGAACGGCCATGAATCGGCGTACATTTATAAATCATACCGTCGCACTTTCTGTTTCAGGGGCTGCTACTTCATTGTTTGCCGATACTCCGGGTAGCCCTTATTTGATCTCAAAGCAGGGCTGTGGACGAGCCAGTGGTTATGCTGAGGCTAATAAGATCATCACCGCGAAGGGTAAAACACATGTGGCGTGGATTGATTCGCCGCCTGAAGGGTTTAGAGTTCGTGTTGCCACATTGAACCAAAAAACAGGTAAATGGTCGCCGACTTACACTGTGGGACAGGCCAAGGACAATCACGGTGGGCCGGCCTTGGTCATAGATTCAGAAGGCTACCTGCACATCACTTACTTCCCTCACCATGATCCCTTTTGTTACCGGCGTTCGAAACGCCCGCACGATGTTTCCGAGTGGGAGGAGGAAATCCAGTTTGGCGAACGGTTGACCTACCCAACGATGATTTGCGGGGCGGATAACACGCTCTTCTTTACCGCTCGGCGTAGCTTTAAGGATCGTCCTTGGTTTGTGGAGCTATGGGAAAAGAAACCGGGGCGCGACTGGAATCGTGTTGGTCCTGTGATGCACTCGAGGCATAAGGGTTATGCGCATTTCCAGGAGTCACTGGCCTGGGGACCCGATCATAAGACAATTCATTTGTGCTGTCGGTTTCACGAATTGACCGACAAGAGCGCCTACGGTCGGTTGCAGACCGTGGCCTATATGAAGAGCGAAGATTTTGGACGTACCTGGAAGCGTTCTGATGGCTCGGTGATTGATAAACCCATCACCGTTGGAAGCATTGAGACGATTGCACGCGGAGGAGTGGATTTAAATAAATCCCTGCGAGCGGGGTGCCTGGCGGTATCACCCAAAGGAAAACCACATCTAATATACAGCACTGTGGTTAAACAGAAAGGCGAAGCTTGGCTTGCGGTTGCCGATGGTAAGGGTAAATGGGATCGGATACGCCTCAATGATTATTTGCTCCCGGAGTGGCGATCCTTTAATCTGATAATGGCTGGCGGTCTTTCCTTTGATCATCAAGGGCAACTCCACGGTGTGGGACAGTTGCAGACGGGCGCGCAAAATGAAAAAATCTGGGGTGATCCCACCAATGAAATTGTGACTTTTAACATGGTGGGTAAGGATCGCATCCTGTTCAGGTCCATTAGTAAATTTGATCCCAAAACCTCACATTGGCTTCCCAGTATCGAACGACCTACCGGTCATAATGTGGTGTCCAGTCGGCCAGGAATACTTTTTACCGGCGGTTCGGCCGGTAAGTCCAATAATGATCTATTGAAGAATCACGTTTACTATAGTAATTGAGATGATTAGGAATTTATCGTTATCCAAAACTTAATATCATGAAGCAAAATATAAAAATTTATTTATTGTTCGCCTTACTTTGGCTCTTGTTTACTGCAGAAGCCGCGCCCAAAAAATACAACGTGCTTTTCATTATTTCTGATGACCTGACTTCCACTGCATTATCCTGTTACGGAAATACTGTCTGTAAGACGCCAAATATTGATGCAATCGCAGCCAAGGGTACACGTTTTACTCGCACTTATTGTCAGGGCACCTATTGCGGTCCTTCACGTGCCTCATTCATGAGTGGTTATTATCCGCATGCAACAGGAGTTTTAGGTTACAAAAGTCCGCGCCCACAGATCGGCAACCGCGCCACGTGGTCGCAGCATTTCATGAATAATGGCTATCATGCTGCGCGCGTGAGTAAGATTTATCATATGGGAGTCCCCGGAGGCATCGAGCAGGGGGGGCATGGTGCAGATGACGCTGCATCATGGCATGAGCGCTACAACAGCAAAGGTCCGGAATGGCGCGCGCCGGGAAAAGGAGAAACCCTCCAAAACAATCCGGACGGAAAGCGGCCCGTGGTTGGCGGCAATACTTTCGTAGTAGTGGAGGCTGAGGGCGGTGACCTTGTACATTCCGATGGCAAGACGGCTGCTAAGGCAGTGGAATTAATCGGCAAGTTTGCAAAAAGTGATAAACCGTTTTTCCTTGGTGTGGGTTTTGTACGTCCGCATGTTCCATTTGTGGCCCCAGAAAAATATTACGAGCCTTTTTTGCCTTATTCCAAAATGAAGTTGCCACCCAAAATCGAGGGCGATTGGAATGATATTCCCAAGCCAGGCATAAATTACTGCACTAGCCTGAATATGAAGATGGATATCCGGAAACAGAAAAAAGCGGTTGGCGGTTATTACGCTTCGGTTGCTTTTCTGGATGCTCAGGTAGGTAAGGTAATGGCAGCGTTAAAAAAATCCGGTAAAGCGGATAACACGATTGTTATCTTTACCAGCGATCATGGTTTCCATTTGGGAGAACATGATTTTTGGGCGAAGGTTAGTTTGTTGGATGAATCTTCGCAGGTGCCGCTCATTATCAGTGTGCCAGGAAAAAAACCGGCAGTTTGTCATTCGTTAACTGAATTGCTCGACCTGTATCCCACTACATCTGCCCTGTGTGGTTTGCCTGCTCAGTCACGTTTACAGGGTAAAGATATTTCCATAATGTTAGATGACCCAAAGCATACAGTGCGCAAAGCTGCCTTTTCTGTGGCCCCGATGCGTAAAGGTTTTCTTTTACGCGAGGATAAATGGGCGTTTATTCAATATGGCGAAACGGGAAAGAGCGGGATGGAGCTCTACAACATGAAAGAGGATCCCCGGCAATACACCAGCCTAGTTAAAGATCCGGCCTATCAAAAAACTGTAGCTCGCTTTAAAGCCCAGATGGTCGACAAGTTGCTTGAGGTCCGTACGAATGACCTTAAAACCAAATAGAAAACTAGGGTTGCGGTATAAAAAGAGATTTGTAAAACTATAGCGTAATGTGAATCAGCGGCTCACCATCACGATTTGTTACTTAGTATACGCTGTCGTAATGGTTGATGCAGCTGATTATTTGCGTGATATTAAACCCGTGCTAAAGGCTCGCTGTTATGCCTGTCATGGTGCGTTAAAACAGAAGGCGGGTTTACGCGTTGATACGGCGGCCAATATAAGGAAGGGGGCCAAGTCGGATTCGATTGTTATTCCAGGGGATCCTGAGCGAAGTGAGTTATTAATCAGGGTAGCTTCTGGTGATAAAGATGAAAGGATGCCGCCGGAAGGGGCGCCTTTGAAGGCTCATGAAATTGCTGCGATTCGTGAATGGATTACAACCGGCTTGCCTTTACCTGAAAACGAAAAGGCTGAAATTGACCCGAAAGAACACTGGGCCTTTCAGTTTCCAAAGAAAGTCACCTTGCCTGAGAATTCAGCAAATCCAATCGACGTCATATTGGATCGTCGACGTGTGGCTTTAAATCTTAAAACCCAACCGGAAGCCAATCGCACCATTTTATTGCGTAGACTTTATCTTAATCTTATTGGATTACCTCCCACTATGGAACAATTGGCCGATAAACGGCCTTGGGAAGAAATCGTCGATGAGTTGTTAAAGAATCCACAGCATGGAGAGCGCTGGGCTCGCCATTGGATGGATATATGGCGCTACACCGACTGGTATGGTTTGGGAAAGCAATTGCGCAATAGTCAGAAACACATTTGGCATTGGCGTGACTGGATTGTGGAGTCACTCAATTCCGATAAGGGGTATGATCGTATGATTCAGGAAATGCTCGCGGCTGATGAACTGGCTCCTGAAGATCCTGAGGCTTTACGGGCTACGGGGTTTCTGGCTCGTAATTATTATCTCTTTAACCGGACCACTTGGTTGGATTCGACTATTGAGCATACTGCAAAGGCTTTCTTTGGTCTGACCATTAATTGCGCCAAGTGTCATGACCACAAGTATGATCCCATTACTCAAGAGGATTATTACCGTTTTCGCGCCATTTTTGAGCCTCATCAGGTGAGGCTCGATCCGTTGCCGGGTGTGATGGATTTTGAGAAGAATGGTCTCCCTCGTGTTTTTGATGATCATCTCGATATCAAAACATATCTTCATTTACGCGGTGATCCGAAGAACCCTGACAAGACGCGTGTATTGGATCCGGGGGTGCCTGCGGTGTTGGCTGCGTTTGCTTCAAAGATAAAGCCAGTTCAGCTCCCGGTTTATGCCTATGCACCAGCGGTTCGTGACTATGTGCAAGCAGATCATTTGAGTGCGGCTAAGGCTAGGGTAGATGCCTCCAAAAAGGATTTGGTAGAGGCTCAAAAAAAAGCAACCAATGCGCTCAAGGAAAAACCCGAAGTTCAAACAAAGTCAATTAAGTTAGCAACCAAATTTAACATTACGGATGATTTCAGCAAACATAACACGGAGCTGTGGGAAGTGGTTGGAAAAGGTTGGCAATTCAAGGATGGTGCGGCCCGTCAGACTATCTCCTCGCATGGCGCAGAACGTTTAGTTTTGCGACCAAAGTTACCCCGTGATTTTGAGCTGACTTGTCGCTACACCCATACTGGTGGCAACGTGTACCGGTCGGTAACATTCCGTTTCGACGTTTCGTCCGATCTTAAATACGCCAATTATGTTTATACCAGTGCGCACGCGCCTAGTCCAAAGTTGCACGTTGCCTACACTCGGGATGGTACTAGTACTTACCCTCCCGAAGGCCGTGTTGCCCAACCTATACAAATTGGAAAACCCTACACGATACGCTTCGCGGTTCGTGATAGACTGGTAAATGTTTGGCTTAATGATAAGTTTCAGATTGCCTATTCGTTGCCTGACCGTGGCCCAAGTGGTCAGTTGTTGTTGTCCGGTTTTGATGCGACTGTGGCATTTGATGATATACATGTTCGTTCGCTCCCAATGGATGTTAAACTTGTCGAATCCAAAAATAAGATTCCGGAGATGAAGCCAGTTAGCTCTGTGGAAGTAAGCCAATCCAAGTTGGCTGTCACTCAATCAAGACTAGCTGCACTGCAGGCAATTTTTGATGCAGAGAAAAAGCGCGGAAATGAAACTGCCTTTAATGCAGCTTCACATTCGGCCGCTAAGCGTGAAGCAGAGGCGTTAAAGGGGAATATGAGCTGAAAGCTTTTGCGAAAGACGGTAAGAAGGTAAGGGCTGCTCAAAAAAAGATTGCCGATGCGGAAAAGAAACTTACTGCTCTTGCTGAGAGTTTTGGGTCTTACACGCCTCTTCGGGTAACCAAGAAGGCATTGGAGAGTCCAGCGCACAAGGAAGATCAGTATCCTGCGGTTTACCCAGACACCAGTACTGGTCGCCGATCTGCTTTGGCACAATGGGTAACTTCCCCTAAAAACCCTATGACCGCACGTGTTGCGGTTAATCACGTTTGGCTTAGGCATTTTGGCGAGCCTTTGGTTGAGACGGTAGATGATTTTGGGCTTCGGGCAAAAAATCCGTTGCAGCGGGAGCTGCTTGACCATCTTGCTGTTGAATTCATGGAGTCAGGATGGAGTTTTCAATATTTACACAGACTTATCGTAAATTCGCGAGCTTACCGGCTTGGAAGTTCCTCCAAGGATGCAGATCTTAGTACTCTTTCGGCAGATCCA
>CACDBG010000051.1 GCA_902551155.1 uncultured Verrucomicrobiota bacterium
CCACAAGAATGGGCGTATTTTTCTTTTGGACGCCTTCAAAGATAAAGAGGAAATGGCTGACTCGGTTAACCATCTTTTAGTGGTAGGGTTTTATCTCATTAATGTTGGTTTCATTCTATTGTTCCTGCGCTTTGGAACAAAGCCTGAGACATTGGTGGAGGGTATTGAATATATTGCGACCAAGCTCGGTGTAGTGTTATTAGTCTTAGGGTTTATGCACTTTTTCAATATGTTTAATTTTAACCGAATGCGAAAGAAGGGGCGCAGTCACGCAGTTGTAGGAGAAATGCCTCCAGTAATTACGCCAGTAGCAAGCAGTAAAACAGATGAACCTTAAACATAGAGGTAAAGTGGTTATTGCCGGGGGAACCGGCTTTTTAGGTCTTAATCTCGCGAGCCATTTGATGGATGCAGGCAATGAGGTGGTGCTGATTTCGCGTAACCCTCCCAAGGTCAATGGTTCATGGACCCATTTAAAGTGGGAGGGTCGTACGGTTGGCGATTGGGCCGAATGTTTGGATGGTGCGTTCGCATTGGTGAATCTTGCGGGACGATCGGTTGATTGCATTAAAACACCCGATCATTGCGATGAAATATTGCGGTCGCGAGTCGATTCAGTGCGTGTATTAGGAGAAGCCTTACGGGATATAAAGAATCCTCCTTCTGTATGGGTTCAAATGGCGACTGCTCATATCTCTGGAGATCCTCCTGAGGTGGTATGTGATGAGGATTCAGAATTCGGCTATGGTTTGGCTCCTAGCGTGGGTAAAGCTTGGGAAGAGGCTT
Organism: uncultured Verrucomicrobiota bacterium; assembly: GCA_902551155.1. Classification (GTDB taxonomy): domain Bacteria; phylum Verrucomicrobiota; class Verrucomicrobiia; order Limisphaerales; family UBA1100; genus UBA1100. The sequence goes on from CACDBG010000051.1 coordinate 787, forward strand.
ATCAAGAGTGGGTTCCTGATGGGGTGCGGCAGGTTGTTTTGCGTACGAGTTTTGTTTTGGGTAAATCCGGTGGTGCTTTTCCTAAGATGAAAATGCTCGCACGTTTAGGTCTTGGAGGTCGGGTAGGGCATGGTAAACAGGGAATTAGTTGGATTCATGAAAAAGACATGAATTGCCTGATGGTGCGGGCTCTTGTTCAAGAGTCGATGCAGGGGGTATATGTTGCTACTTCACCCAACCCGGTTCCGCAGGAAGAATTCATGAGAAAGTTACGGCGAGCTATTGGTATGCCCATTGGTTTGCCAGCAACTGAATGGATGGTTCGTTTTGGCGCACATTATCTGATGCGCACTGACCCAGAGTTGATTCTTTACGGGCGTTATTGTGTTTCGCGCCGTCTTGAAAAAGAGGGTTATAAATTTAAATTTCCAGAATTAGAGGAAGCTTTTGAGAACCTTTGTGAGAGGTGAGTTAACCTCAAGGCTTGGCTTGCTGTAGTCTTTGCTCTAAAGCTTCAGTGCCGTATGGCTGATCAGTCAAAATCCAATCCTAAAATTCATTATCCCAAACTGGGTGTGTGTTTATTTATAGGTTTTATTATTTGGTGGCTGCCCGTCCCCAATTTGCCTGATGGATTGATTCTTCCTGATGGAGCTGATTTTGCCAAAGGCTGGTGTGTGTTTGCGGTTTTTGCTGCCACTATCTTGTGCTTTATTTTGCGTCCGATGCCGATGGGGCCCACCGTTCTGCTTGCTTTGGTTATTTTGGCGGCCACTAAAACTCTGGGTGAAACGGGTAAGGAGTCATTTGCTGCAGCCATGGCAGGTTATGGAAATACGACGGTTTGGTTGGTGGTAGGTGCGTTTTTGATTGCTGGAGCAATGATTCGTACCGGTTTGGGAAAACGTATCGCCCTCGGGTGCGTTGTTAAATTTGGTAAGACCACTTTGGGATTGGGGTACGCTACCGCTGCTGCAGAATTTATTTTAGGTTCCGTTATTCCATCCAATACAGCGCGAGGAGGAGGCGTTATGGCTCCGGTTGTCAATTCTTTGGCGAGAGCGTTAGGTTCTACTCCAGAAGGGCAACCCAAACGCGCTGGTGAGTATTTGATGCTTAATGGAGCTCATTTGAATTTAATTACTGCGGCAATGTTTCTAACGGGTATGGCCGCCAACTCGTTAGTTGTTGACTACGCTTTCAAGGAGGGGGTGAAGTTTGGTTGGTTGACGTGGCTCAAGGGGAGTATTGTACCGGGTTTGGTGAGTCTTTTTCTGCTTCCGTGGTTTTTGTTTAAGCTGCTTAAGCCGGAACTAAAAGATGCAAAGGCAGCCCAAACTAAGGCAAGAGAACAGCTATCTGAAATGGGGGTTTGGACACGTGGTGAAAAGATCATGATGGGAGTTTTTGTTTCGTTACTGATTCTTTGGGTGTCGGGGAAAGCTCATGGGATGCATACAGGTGTTGTCGCTCTTATTGGGGTGTTGGTCCTGATTTTAACCGGTACGGAAAAATGGGAGGATATCACCGGCAATAAGGAAGCGTGGGATGCGCTGATATGGTTGGGAGGCATGGTTTGTATGGCGGGTCTGCTTAAGGATCATGGGTTCATTGCCTGGTTTGCCAGTTCAATGGAAGGGCAGGTCTCGGGGCTTGGCGCATTGGCTACAGCTCTGGCTTTGGCTTTAGTCTATTTCTACTCTATGTACGGGTTTTCCATGTTAACTGGACATATTGCCGCTATGGTTGCGGCTTTTCTGGCGCTGGCAATATCTGCTGGAGCTCCGCCTATGTTGATGGTGGCACTACTGGCTTACTTTTCGAATCTTTGTGGGTGTCTCACCAACTATTCAACAGGGCCGGTGGTTATTTACTCGGGCTTTGGGTACGTGCCGGTGGCCCGGTGGTTTAAGGTTGGATTTATCGTCTCCCTTTTCCATTTGGTAGTGTGGTTGGGAGTAGGTTTGCCCTACTGGAAACTTTTGGGTTGGTGGTAGGAATCTTAAAGGTCTACTTTACAGAGATAACGGTGTAATTGCGTTTACCTTTGCGTAAGAGGAGATATTTCCCAAAGAGCAGAGCTTCAGAGGTGATTTTAGCTTGAGCATCAGATTGACGTTCGTTGTTGAGATTGATTCCTCCTCCTTGAAGATCTTTTCTTGCCTGTCCATTGGATTGGCACAGACCACCCACAACAAATAGCTCCAAAATCGGTATTCCATCACCATCCAGTTTCGATTTCTCAATTTCTAAGGTTGGAACTTCGCCGACGATTTCATTGAAGGTGCTCTCGCTGATACCCTGCAGTTCTCCCCCGAAAAGAATGCGGCTAGCTTGTTGTGTTTCTTTTGTTGCGCTTTTTCCGTGTATTAGGTCGGTCATGGCCACAGCTAGAGCAGTATGAGCTTCACGTGCACCAGGGTTTTCTTCGTGGCACTTCTCAAGATCTTCAATTTGCTTCCGAGATAGGAAAGTAAAATATTTAAGATAACGGATTACATCACGATCATCGGTCCGTACCCAAAATTGGTAAAACTTATAGACGCTGGTGCGTGCCGAATCTAGCCACACCGCACCTGTCTCAGTCTTACCAAATTTAGTCCCATCGGTATTGGTGATGAGCGGTAAGGTAAGTCCATAAACTGGTTGGTTTAGTTTACGGCGTGTTAATTCAATTCCTGCTGTGATATTACCCCATTGGTCGCTGCCGCCGATTTGCAGTTCACAATTATGTTCTTTTTTGAGATGATGAAAATCGAAGGCTTGCAATAGCATATAGGAAAACTCGGTGTAGCTAATACCCGCATCTCGATCCTCCATGCGTGCGCGAACACTTTCTTTAGCCACCATACTATTGACAGTGAAATGTTTGCCAATGTCGCGCAGAAAATCTAGTAGGGTGATGCTGTCAGTCCAGTCAGCGTTGTCGAGAAGGTGAGCAGGGTTATTGGCGGTGTCAAAATCCAGCAGTTTCCATAGCTGTTTTTTTACCGAAGCAATATTTTCTTGGAGTTTCCTCCGGGTGATTAGATTGCGTTCAGCTGACTTACCACTTGGGTCACCGATGGCTCCAGTTGCTCCGCCAGCTAGCGCGATAGGTATATGACCTTGATCCTGAAACCGTCTCAGACCTATTAGAGGAACCAAATTGCCCACATGTAAGCTGTCGGAAGTGGGGTCGAAACCGCAGTAGAGAACGATTGACCCTTCATTTAGGCGTTTTGATAGGTTCTCTGAATCGGTGCAATCGTTAACCAATCCTCGCCAAGTCAGTTCGTCCAAAATGCTCATGCCAAGTGAGTTAATATTGATGGGCTGAGGTCAGGCGAGGGGAAGCTATTTGGCTTTAATCAAAGTCCTCAAATGCTCCAGTGACACAGTATTTTTAAATACCATTTGAAGGTTATCTTTGATGCCGTCTTTTTTTACATTGTAGTATATACTTTGAGTGTTGTTTACGCTGGCTATCACTGTTCCATACTCGTTGAAAACAGGTGAGCCACTGGATCCTTTGGCAAAGTCAGCAGTAATGGAGATCATTCGTCTTGGTCCTTCCTTGTTGGTACTATCCAAATATTTTCTGGATATGATCCCTTCACTGAGCACATAAAAGTGGCGGCTGGGATGACCGAACACGTGGATTTTTTCGCCTATAGGTGCATCCAGTGGATTCATGGTTACAGGTAAGGGGGTGAAGCCTTTTCCTTTGGCTTTAAGAATGGCAAGATCCGTGCGCTTGTCTGCTGCCAACACTTCAATCACTGGAGCGATCCGTCCATCGCCAGTCATTATAAAAATCGAATCATTCTGCTTATTATCTACAACATGATAACTGGTGCAAAATGCGCCATCTTCGGTCAACATGAATCCACTAGCTGCGCCACTATGCCATTCGGGACAGCGATTGCACTTATACAGACCAGAAACCACTAGTACTCCTTTTCGGGTGCGTTCGGCAATTTCAGCGGTTGTTAGTTTCTTTTCTCCCGGCATTTGTAAAGCCAGCTGGCATTGCTTGCGATTGAGTTGTTTGAGGAGTTCAGCGGCTTTAGGTATGCCGTCCATTTCTCGGAGTTGTTTGGCGTGAAAATTGATCTCGCTAAGTAGCTTTTTGTCATCGATCAAACCACCGGGTAGAATGCCGCGGTTGATGCGAAGTTCTTCAGCCCCCAAAAAAACAACAAATAAAAATAAGCACAAAATTGTACGCATTGGCTGATCATCAGCAGAAGGAGGGGTTTGTACAATAAAAAAGGCGGCCTTGGTAAGGCCGCCTGTAATTGATTAGGTTTTACGCGTTACTCGTTTTCCTTCTTGTCCTCGTCCTTGTTAAGTTCAAGGTTATCAAAGGCGTGCTCGAGGGCGACAAGATCTTCTCCAGGCATAAGCTGGTCGAGTTGCTCTTGCTCCTTCTTTATTTGTTCCTCATCATATCCGGCAGCCTTAATGGAAAGGCCGATTCGTCGGTCTGAACGGTCGATTTTAATAACTCGAGCTTCCACCTCTTGGCCTACTTCAAGAACGTTTTTGATTTTATCAACACGTTCCTCACTTACTTGAGAAATATGAACGAGTCCATCCATGTCGTGATCTAGTCCGACAAAGGCTCCAAAGCTGGCGAGTTTGCTGACTTTGCCTTTAACGAGTTGCCCGACCTTATAGATTTCATCAATCTTCTCCCATGGATCTGTATCGAGTTGTTTAACGCCAATAGATATACGCTGATTTTCCCGATCAACTTCGAGTACTTGTGCCTTAATCTCATCTCCTTTTTTGATAAGTTCGGAGGGATGGTTGATTTTTCGAGTCCAAGAAAGATCGCTTACATGAACCATGCCATCCAACCCTTCCTCAAGCTCAACAAAAGCTCCATAGCTGGTGAGATTGCGTACTTTTCCGGTTACCTCACTTCCAATTGCATATTTTGTTTCTGCGGCGTCCCATGGATTGTCATCAAGCTGGCGGATACCCAAGCTGATCTTTTGTTCGTCTTTGTTGACTCCGAGCACCACGGCTTCCACATCTTGGTCTTTTTCGAGGACTTCCGATGGTTTCGTATGCTTTTTGGTCCAAGAAAGTTCTGTAACATGAACCAGACCTTCCACACCTGGTTCCAACTCCACAAACGCACCGTAAGAGACTAGGTTGACGACTTTACCCTTAACTTTTGTGCCCAGGGGATATTTGCTTTCGATAAGTTCCCAGGGGTTTTGAGTTTTTTGCTTGAGGCCCAGTGAAACGCGTTCCTTATCTTTGTTGATGTCGAGCACTACGACATCAAGTTCTTGACCTACTTGGACCATTTCACTTGGGTGATTAATGCGCCCCCAGCTCATATCCGTGATATGAAGGAGACCATCAAGACCATCGAGGTCGATAAAAGCTCCAAAATCAGTGATGTTTTTGACCTTACCCTTGATTATAACTCCCGGGTTCATGCCTTCTATCATTTCAGCACGTTTTGCCGAGCGTTCTTCCTCGATAAGCTCGCGGCGGGAGAGAACAATATTTTGTCTCTCCACGTTCACTTTCACGATCTTGAATTCCATCTTTTCACCGACCAGTGCATCAAGGTTATGTGGTTGAACTACATCAACCTGTGAACTGGGTAGAAAGGCTTCTACGCCGATGTTGACAATAAGCCCTCCTTTGACTGCGTCTTTGATTCGGCCGGTAACAATTCCCCCTTCCTCGCAGATTGAATTGATTTTGTCCCAGTTCTTTTTGAATTCAGCCCGCTCATGAGACAGCTCCACCTGACCATCTCGGTTCTCCAGAACTTCAATGAGAACCTCAATCTGAGAACCCACTTCCGGGCGGTTATCCTCGTCAAATTCGTTTAATGCCACGTGGCCCTCACTTTTATAGCCAATATCGACTATTACTTCTTTGCCCCGTACATCAATGACGGTGCCATTTACAATTTCTCCTTGAGAAAAAGTCCTCAGACTCTTCTCGAAAGCTTCTTCCATGGTCAGCATAGCTTTTTTGTATTCTTTGTGGAAAACAAGGGTTTATGAAAATATCCTTGTTTGAAAACCGCTGTTTTTTCAGTTCCGATTGGTGATAAAACTAGCGGGTTTAATGGTTAATAACCTGTTAACATAGTGTTAAAGCCCTATGTAAAACTCCGCACTCACGGGTCTCGGGCGAACGGGGAAATTACGCATGAACCCTGACAATGCAAGGTTTTAATGGGTTTTTATACTGTTCGGCCGAATTTCTTTTCTAGTTCTGCATAGCTCATCTCGATGAGAGTTGGCCGGCCATGTGGGCAGGTATAGGGCATGGAACATTGGCGTAAATTTAATAGCAGTCCTTCAAGCTCTTGGTCGCTCATGCTGTCATTGGCCTTTATCGCCTGGCGACATACGGTTTTGGTGACCACATCCTCGCCCAATCTCATTGAGTTTACACCTGATCCCACCGACTTTAATTCGTCAATCAAGGTCAGCAAAAATCCCTTCGCATCCTTTACTTTGGTAAAAGGGGGTAAGGCATCCAGTAAAAATGTGCGTTCACCAAACACACTGATTCCCACGCCCAGTCGGCTTAGTGTTTCCACCTGTCCGCTGAGAAAAGTCGCATCAGGCGCGGTGAGTTCAACGGTTTCAGGTAAAAGGAGTTTCTGGGAAGCAGTTTGTTTACGCTCCATTTGTTCGAGGAGCTGCTCATACAAAACCCGCTCATGGGCCGCGTGTTGATCCATTAATACTAATCCGCGTTCTGATTCCAATATCACATAGAGTTTACCCACCACCCCAATGATCTTTAAAGGGACTGAGAGTAAAGGTTTTGGATCTTGCTGGTTAGTATGGGGGGGTGCCTGTGGGATTAATGGCGAGGCGTCATCTTTTGGAATCGGTGCGGGGGGTTCCCTGAAACCTATGTCCAGTGGCTTTTGCTGGGCAATAGGTTGAATTGCTACATCTTCAGCTGCCAGTCCGAAATTATCTGCAGTGGTAAACGTAGCTATGGTTTCATGGTTTGTGGGTTGTTGAGTGTGGTAGTTTGCCAAGCCTTTCTTGACCGCGTCGGCTACAAACCTGCGAACCTCGCGTTCGCGGTGAAATTTCACTTCACGCTTGGATGGGTGGATGTTTACGTCCACTTCACTAGGCTTGATTTCCAAAAATAGGCAGCACACGGGATATTTCCCCTTCATGAGAGCGGTGTGATAGCCCTCGCGCAGGGCCATGCTCAGGCCTACATTATCAACGGGCCGTTGGTTGACAAAGACATGTTGATTATCACGGTTGCTGCGACTGATTCCCGGTGCGCCAATGAATCCCCAGATACGAATAGAGGTGGCTGGAGTTTCCTCTTCATCAAAAGGTCTTTTGGGTAGAATACCTTCATTATCAATGGAGACCAATCGCAGGCCATCACCCCAAAGAGCGTTGAGTCGACGTTCCAGAGGCGTGGCTCCCTCACCGGTTTCGGCCGGTAGGCGCCATACTTCTCGGTCGTTATGGCGGAAAGTAAAGGCTACCTCGGGATGACCCAGAGCCATCAGGCTCAGGGTATGCTGCACATGGGAGCGTTCGGTTTCTTCAGTGCGCATGAATTTTCTTCGGGCAGGCAGGTTGTAGAATAAAGAACGCACCTCCACTTCAGTGCCGGCTGCGGCGCCCGCTTCCTGAACGGAAATGATTTTCCCACCGTTAATGGTAATTTGCGTGCCGGCTTTGGCCTCCACTTCGCGTGAAATCAGGGTAAAACGGCTGACACTGGCGATGCTGGGTACCGCTTCACCCCGAAAACCCATGGTGCTGATAGAGGATAAATCCTCTGCGCGCGTGATCTTACTGGTGGCGTGACGCTCAAGACTCATTAAGGCATCATCACGACTCATACCGTGACCATCATCAATGACGCGAATACGGCTACGTCCACCAGCCTTTACTTCTACAGTTATCTGAGAGGCTCCTGCATCTAGCGCATTTTCCACTAACTCCTTAACGACGCTGGCCGGGCGCTCAACTACTTCGCCAGCAGCAATCTGGTTGGCGACCTGTTCAGGAAGGAGTTTTATGCGGTTCACAGGTCGACATACTCTGGTTCGTGTTAGTGAGTGTCTATGTCAACTTGTGGACAGGGAATCCTTTTCCATAAACTTGACGGGTCAGCAGCAAGGCTCTAATGTTTTTATTCCAACGGTGGTCGTAGCTCAGTTGGTAGAGCCCCAGATTGTGATTCTGGTTGTCGCCGGTTCGAGCCCGGTCGATCACCCCATTTTTATTTCAGCATGAAACTTTTTATTCCCTTGCTAAGTCTGTTGTTTCTGGTCGGGTGTGTGGTGATTCCGAGCAAAAGGGTAACCTTTAATGATATCAAGGTGGGTATGCCACGTGAGGAAGCGGTTAGCCTGCTTGGAAAGCCTCACCGTGTTTCGGCAAAGGGCAATGAGGAGAAGCTCTATTACAATGAATCGGCTCTTTATATTGGCATCTTTGGGGTAGGAAAAGTAAAAGAGGCAAACCGTGAATACAGGTTACACCTAATAGATGGTAAAGTTGATTCCTTCGGTTTGGTGGGCGAACACGGTGCAGAGGTTGAAGCCGAAAAAGGGGATGAAGAATAGTTTCGGGGGCATGCTTGGGCTACCACAAATAGACCAAAAGATTGCCAAGGAAATACAGTAGGTAGTTGAGGTAAACCAATAAGAGTTTGTTCTAAGTTATCTAAAACGCTGCGCTTCTGGGGGCCCTTGGAAACGGAATTACATCGCGTACATTTGCCATGCCTGTGGCATAGATAAGCGTGCGTTCAAAGCCTAGGCCGAAGCCTGCATGAGGCACAGTCCCATATTTTCTCAAGTCGCGGTACCACCAGTAGTCAGATTTATCCAAGTTCATTTCCTCTAGGCGTGCGTCGAGTACGTCGAGTCTTTCCTCGCGTTGGGAGCCACCGATGATCTCGCCAATGCCTGGAGCTAGCACATCCATTGCCGCTACCGTTTTGTCATCATCGTTCATTCGCATGTAAAAGGCCTTAATATCCTTGGGGTAATTCATTACGACTACGGGTCTACCAATGTGTTCCTCAGTCAGCCAGCGTTCATGTTCGCTTTGCAGATCCATGCCCCATTTCACTGGGAATTCGAACTTGCGCCCTTCATCAACCACTTTCTGAAGTCTAGATATGGCCTCCGTATAATCCATGCGCTCAAAGCTAGCCTCAACGAATTTTTCGAGCCGCTCTATGCAGCCCTTATCTACGCGTTGTTGAAAGAACGCCATGTCATCAGTCCGTTCATCCAGTAACCGCTTGAAAATGTATTTAAGGAAGGCTTCAGCCAGATCCGCATCATCCGATAGATCTGCAAATGCAATCTCCGGCTCGATCATCCAAAACTCTGCCAAGTGACGAGAGGTATTAGAGTTTTCCGCGCGGAAGGTGGGCCCGAAGGTGTAAACTTTGCTTAAGGCTAGGCAATAGCTTTCCACGTTTAACTGGCCAGACACTGTTAGGTTGGTTTCTTTGCCAAAAAAATCTTGGGTGAAATCTATATCACCTTTTTTAGTGCGGGGCAGATTTGACAGGTCAAGGGAACTGACCCTGAACATTTCACCGGCTCCTTCACAGTCGCTACCGGTGATAATGGGAGTGTGCACCCAATAGAAGCCATTCTCATGAAAATATTGGTGGACGGCATTGGCCAAGCAGTGCCGGACCCGTGCCATGGCTGAAAAGGCGTTGGTACGTACGCGCAGGTGGGCCTGTTCACGTAGGTACTCAAAGGTATGTCTTTTAGCCGGCATGGGATAAGTTTCAGGATCATCCACCATGCCCACTGGTTCAATTCGTGAGGCCATTAGTTCTACGCTTTGACCCTTGCCTTCTGAAGCAACCACTTCGCCCTCTGCTATAATTGAGCAGCCGGTGGTAAGATGCGTTACGGTATCTTTATAATTTCCGAGTTCACCCGGGGCCACTATTTGAGCCGGGGCAAAGCACGATCCATCGTGCAATTGAATAAAAGAAAGACCTGCTTTGGAGTCGCGGCGTGTGCGTACCCAACCCCGAAGCTGTACGCATTCTCCTACTGCTATGCCTTGCTGTTTCAATAATTGATTGACCGATACTAATCGGGGTTGCTCGCTCATGCTTATGAAGATAAACAGTGTATGGCCCGTTATTCCAAGGGAAATTATTCGCTTTTGAATGGTTAGAAAATCGGTTCCAAGCTATAGGAATAATAGTTTTCACCGATGCCAGTCATAGAAGAAACTAGAATTAGTCAGCACGAGTTAAGAGTGTGTAATAGCTGCAGATTGCTTTGACCTTTTACTAAAAAGTTCCTACT
>CACDBG010000052.1 GCA_902551155.1 uncultured Verrucomicrobiota bacterium
ATTTGGAATCGCACTTATCTACGGTACCACTGGCACACTGGATTTTAATGAGGTAAGCCGGTCACTCCAAACTCCCGTCGGGCCATCCATGCAATTACTGTTTCAAATTGGGGTGATACTGATCTTAGGAGGGCTAGCTTTCAAGTTGGGCGCCATACCATTTCAACTATGGGTGCCAGACGTTTATCAGGGAGCTCCCACCCCAGTAACAGCTTTTCTAGCAAGTGGATCGAAAGCTGCAGGCTTAGTTCTAATCATTCGTACCTTGGCTGAAGCCTATCCCGCATTATTAGACCAAGTTTGGTTGCCCAAACTGCTATCGATTATGGCAGGAATCACCATTCTCTATGGTAGTCTTTGCGCCCTGCGCCAACGCAACCTGAAAAGATTACTCGGCTATTCGAGCATTGCCAGTGCTGGCTACATACTTTTGGGTATAGTTTGCCTAAACAATACAGGATCGCAAGCCGTCCTGTTTTATTTATTAGGATATCTGTTTGGTATTCTAGCCGCCTTTACAATAATTTCAATTCTATCCGAGGAAAGCGGCGATGAGGATATCAGCATTTTGACCAATCTCCATCAACGCTCACCCTTTATGGCAACCATTCTTACGTTGGCAATCGCCTCCTTGGCTGGCATACCACCATTGGCTGGATTCTTGGGAAAATTTACGATACTTCGAGCAGCCTTCGGAAAGTTGAACGACCAACACAATAGCATGCCCTGGCTTATTGGCATCGCATTACTGGGAATTGTAATATCACTCTACTACTATTTCAAAATAATTAGAGAAATCTACTGGGGCCCAGGGCTCTACTGGAAAGAAAAGAAGCCATCAACTGAACCCTTACCTTGTCCACGATCAGCAGAAATCGCTCTGTTAATTTGTCTGTTTGCACTAATCGGATTGGGCTTATTTCCCGAAACTATATTAAGTCTAGCCAGCGAAGCTACCAACAACCTTTTTTCTTCTAGACCTTAAAAACCTCAAGCAACCCTGTGTACTTGGACCGAATTGGATATTTGCTCCACTGCCTTAGTTGAGCTGCTGACTACCACCGTATCCCCACTAATTAAAAACCCTCGTCCCTTAAGAGTAGAAATCGCATCGAGCACCGGAAAATCAGGACAAAACCCTTCGATAATTACAGGTTCCACCCCCCGGTGGAGTGACATTTCTCCCGCCACTCGCTCATCTGCACAAAGGGCGAGAATCTTTGAATGCTTTGGACGCATCCACGCTGTCTCTCGCACCATCCTTCCACTCACCGTAAATACCACCATGGCATCTGCACTCAAATCATCAGCCATAGTCACCGCCGACTTTGCGAGTTTTTCTCGTTCATTTTTCAATGAAGCTTCCTTGTGAAACCGAGCTCCAACTTCTTCTTCCATCCGACGTGCTATACGATCCATAACCTCAACACACATCACAGGGAACTTTCCAACCGATGTTTCTCCACTGAGCATAACCGCATCAGCCTGCTCAAACACCGCATTGGCTACATCGGTCACCTCTGCACGTGTTGGGTGAGGTTCATTAATCATACTCTCAAGCATATGTGTAGCCACGATCACTGGCTTGCCAACCTTAAGACACTGCCTAACAATACCCCGTTGAATTATTGGAAGCTCCTCATAAGGGCATTCAACGCCCAAGTCACCTCTAGCCACCATAATAGCATCAGCCGATCGTATTATTCGCTTAATACGTTTAACGGCGTGTTGATCCTCAATCTTAGCTACGACCTTAGGGGAGTGTTCATCTGATACTATAAGGGCCTTTAATTCATCGACATCAGCTGGTTCACGAACAAAAGAAAGCGCAAAATAATCAACTTTCAAATCGAGCCCAACTTGAATATCCACCCTATCTTTGTCTGTTAACGCAGGAAGATTAACCTTAGTGCCAGGCAAATTTATGTGCCGCCGGCTGCCAAGTTTGCCGCCAATCTCAACCTCGCATTCTGCAACGTCCGCTGTTTTACGAAGCACCTTCATGCGAATAAGCCCATTATCAATCAGAATTGTTGCCCCCTCATTAATATCGTCCAAAAAACTTGGATAATTTACTGCCACCACACTTTCACCCTGTTTTTTAATGTTGGTGGTAAAATCAAAGCGATCATTCTTTTTTAAGTCCACTGGCTTATCCAAAACTCCAGTACGAATAGCCGGACCCTGAAGATCCATAAGGATCCCTGGAACACAACTACGCGTAGCAGCCGCAGCGTGTATATTAGCAACTACTTCATGAACCCATTCGCTTTTTGCGTGGGACATATTCAAACGAAATATATTCGCACCTGCATCCATGAGAGCACCAATCATCTCTTCAGATTGTGTTGCTGGCCCGAGGGTGGCGAGAATCCGTGTTTGCCTGTTTGCTTGCACACGTTTATTTTATGAAAACAAGATCTTCGTAGCGAGGTTAATTCAAAAACCACTAACTGGCTTTATGATATCGAGCAGGAATGAACTTGATTTATTAACATCAATAAATTATATAAGCCTTTAGGGATTGGTTTAACAATGGCAACAAAAGAAGATAAATACGAAGATAACGCAGCAGGTAAATATTACTGTGATACCGAGTGTATTGATTGTGATCTTTGCCGTGAAACTGCACCTGAAAATTTTACACGTAATGATGACGGCGGATACTCTTATCTCTTCAAGCAACCAGAGAATGAAGAGGAGGAAACCCTATGCAAAGAGGCTATGGAAGGCTGCCCTGTGGAAGCTATCGGCGATGACGGCGCTGATTAACGGTTAATTACTAATAGAATTTGCTACTACCCGTCCTAGTGGCGGGCTTTTTTATACCATTCGCGACGTAACAAATTGAGAGCCTGCTGGCTTGTCACATACTTAAAGGTTTCACGATCACAACGATTACATTCCTTGATAACCCGCGTACCTTGTGCAGTAGAAATTCCAATATACACAGTTCCTACGGGCTTTTCCTCTGTCCCTCCAGTCGGCCCAGCGATTCCCGTAGTCGCAAGAGCATAATCAGCTTTATGCAAGAGCCTAACGCGATCAGCCATTTCACGAGCAACCGACTGACTAACTGCACCTTTTTCAAGCGCAATTTTTGAAACACCCAAGATACTCTCTTTCGATTCATTGCTATAAACACAATGCCCTGCAGGAAAAACTGCTGACGAACCGGAAACGTTCGTAATACGATGAGATAGATAGCCTCCTGTACAAGATTCAGCTACCACAAGAGTCTGATTCCGTTCAATTAGTCCACAAACAATAAAATCCTCTAGACGATCTTCATCCGCTCCGAAAACATATTCTTTCAGGCACTGACGTACTATAGTCTCACTTTCCTTAATTAGTCGTGGGCCACTGGAACCGTAGGCAACCATTCTTACATCGACTTCCCCTACCCGTGCACAATAGCCAACCTCTAACCCCTGTGCCAAAAATTCACTCAATTCCTGACTAATGAGCTCTTCTACCGTGGATTCACCGATACCCATAGTCTTAATAGTACGAGTCACCATTTTCCTTCTAGGAGGTAATTCTTTAGCCAAAAAGGGAGCTACATATGCGGTATACATAGGACGCAACTCACGTGGTGGCCCTGGCAATAAAATAAGCCAGCCCTTTGAGGTAGATACAGCCAGTCCAGGAGCTGTTCCATATTCATTAGGGAGAACCGTCGAACCTTCCAAAACTTGAGCTTGAACCATTACTGACTCCGGCATCGGGCGATTTCGTTTTTGAAAGTGAGAGATTATTCGATCACGAGTTTCTTGATGATCAACTAAGGAAACTTCAAGTAATTCAGCTATTCGCTGACGAGTCATGTCATCGCCCGTCGGCCCCAGCCCTCCGGTCACAATAACCAACTCGCTTCTTTCAATTGCCTCAGATACTGCAACCTCGATTGAACTTTCCGTATCGGGAATGGTCTGTTGAATCGCTAATTCATAACCAACCCCAGCCAACTGTTGTCCAATCCATTGTTGGTGCGTATTGAGAACGCGTCCCAATAGCAATTCACTGCCAGTATTAATCAATTCGACTCTCACGAGAAAAGTTTCGCACGATGGTTGATAAGGAGCAATCCCATGGGATTGACTTAGTATTTGCAGCTCATATACTCAGCCAAGTGCCTGATCCAGATAGAGCAGCAGCAAAAGAAAAATTTCTCCATTTTTTGGAGCAGAAAAATCTTCGGATCACTCAGCAACGCCGAGCCATAGTAGATACCGTTTTCGGTACCGACCAACACTTTACCGCAGAACAACTGTTGGAATGGGCTCGAGAAAAGGACTCTAGTGTATCGCGAGCTACCGTTTACCGCACCCTACCCCTACTTACTGAAAGCGGGTTGGTACACGAAATGGATTTTGGCAAAGATTATAAAATTTATGATCCGAACTATGCAGAGCACCCCAATCATAACCATATAATCTGCAATGATTGTGATAAAATAGTCGAATTTGAAAGTGATAAATTAGAAGCACTGGAAAATGAAATTACGAGTAAATTAGGGTTTGAAGTGGAATCACAGCAACTCACAATCAATGCCTCTTGTGAAGAGATGAAACGAGCTGGGGCATGCAAAAATAAAGAGGATTAACTCCCTTTATAATATAAGTCACTCGACCGAAAGTTCCTGCCGAATAGAAAATTGTTCTATTCGTTTTCGCAAAGTAGCACGGGTGATACCTAAAATCTTTGCTGCCTGAACTTGATTACCACCCGTTTCCTTCAGGGCATTAATCACCAGTTCACGTTCCACTGCGGGAATCACTTTCAAATCTGGGTTGTTTCTCGCCCAATTAAATAGTTTAGCTGAAAGACCTTCAAGATCATCACCTTCATCATCACCCAGGTCCCTTAATTTCTGATTTATAATTTCATGCGGTAAATTATCGTTTAATATCGCGTCACCTTTCGCCATTACCAAAGCTCTCTGCACGGCATTTTCCAATTCTCTTACATTCCCAGGCCAGTCATACTCTTGTAAAAGAGCTAACGCATCATTTTGAATGGTCTTGATGCCTTTTTTATCAGGAGAATACCTTGAAAGAAAGTACCTAACCAATTGAGGGATATCCTCCTTGCGTTCGCGCAAAGCGGGCATCTCGACCCTTACAACATTCAATCGATAAAACAAATCCTCACGAAAGTCTCCTTCGGAAACTGCCAATTCAGGCAGTTTATTAGTAGCAGCAATTAAGCGGACATCAGTTTTTACAGATCTATCTCCACCTACTCTTTCAAACACTCCATCCTGTAATACTCGTAATATTTTAGTCTGGGTTGCTGAGGGCATATCGCCGATTTCATCCAGAAAAATGGTACCCCCATCACACTGTTCAAACTTTCCAATTCTAAGGCTAGAAGCTCCTGTGAAGGCACCTTTTTCATGCCCAAACAGTTCACTTTCTAAAAGGTTTTCTGGTATCGCTGCAGAGTTTATTGCCAAATAAGGAGCCTTGCTTCGTTGACTGTGATTATAAATAGCGCGAGCCACAAGCTCCTTACCCGTACCGCTCTCACCAGTGATAAGTACAGTTGCATCACTAGAAGCCAACTGCCCTATAATTTTAAAAATTTCCTGCATAGACGAACTTTGCCCAATTATTCCAAGGTCGTAATCCTCTTTTTCAGACAAAGGCTCGCAGGAAACTACCTGTTTCATCAACCGCGATGCATCAAGTGCTTTACTCACAAGCTCTTCAAGCTTTGGCACATCAAACGGCTTCAAAATATAATCATACGCCCCATGCTTCATGGCCTGAATTGCAGTTTGCGTCGTACCGTAAGCTGTCATTAGAATCACAGGCGTCTTCGCGTCGAATTCGCGCAATCGTTGGAGCGTTTCGATACCGTTAATACCTCCCATACGTACATCCATGATCACCAAATCTGGTTTGATTTCAGGAATCATAACCAGAGCTTCCTCACCACTTGCAGCCGTACTTAGTTGCAGCGCATTTTTACTACCAAAAATGCGTTCAAAAGAATATCTAACGTCCGCCTCATCATCAATGAGCATTAGTTTATCCATCTATTGTGCGTCATAGGATAAACAAAAGACACCTAAAGTGCAGCCTTTTCTTTAACCCAAGCCAAGGCAGCTTCTCGAGTAGTGATTTCCTCCGACAACTGTTTATCCCGTATTTCCCCGAGTAACTCCCCAATTAATGGACTCGGTTTGAGCCCTAACTGTATTAAATCTTCCCCATTAACCAATGGGCTGAAAAGCACCGGCTTTGCTTTAAGTAAAGACCGTTGCTCGCATAAAAATTCATATATATCCAGTTTTCCGTGAGAGCCCAGACAATCCAACCTATGTTGCTGTAATTCCAAATCAAAATTTGGCCGCAAAAGCATCTTACGAAGGGTTGCTTTTCGCATCTTCACAGAATCTTTGAACTGCATATGGTAGTAGACAGTTTGCACCACGCATTCAATATCCACCTTAGAAAAACGCAGGCGTTTTAACACACTTTCAGATATTTTAGCCCCTTTCTTTTCATGACCATAAAAGTGTATTCTTCCATCTCCATCAATTGAGCGCGTCTGGGGTTTAGCAATGTCATGTAACAGAATAGTCCAAGGCAACAGATGATGATGATCCCTTGGCATAATGGATAACATCATCCTAATATGATTATAAACAGACCCTTCTGGGTGAAAATCTGGAGATTGGTCACAATCGATGGTAGGGATCAACTCGGGAAGCAGATACCCAAGTAGCCGACTCTGCAAAAGCAAATCTAATCCTCGGGCCGCATGAGGAGGCCTAAAGAGACTGCATAGCTCATTACGCACCCGCTCAGCACTAACATTTTTAATCAGTGACGCATGAGCTTTTAACGCTGAAAAAGTATCTGACTCTATTTCATAATCCAATTGAGCAGCAAACCTAACCGCTCGCAACAGCCGTAAATTATCCTCTCTAAACCGCTCTACTGGATCGCCAATTGAACGAAGAGTGGAACTTTTCAAATCTGACTGACCATTAACCCAATCATAAATTGTATCAGTCAATGGATCGAAAAAAAGTCCATTCACGGTAAAATCACGCCTGCTTGCATCGGTCTTAACATCGCTATACCAAACTTTTGAAGGCCTACGACCATCATAATATCCTTCCTCAGATCGAAAAGTTGCCACTTCAAATTGCCAACCTTCCCACAAAACAAGAACCACACCGAATCTTTTGCCTACCTCAAGAGTTTTAGGAAAAAGGCTCTCAACATCCTCAGGGCGCGCATTCGTCGCGAGATCATAATCCTGAGGCGTAACCCCACGCATTTCATCGCGAACACAGCCTCCTACAAAATAAGCCTCATAGCCTGCAAACTGAAGACATTCCAATATCTTAATGGCAGCCCCGCGTTTGGTCATAAAAAAAGCGCACCTCAAGGCGCGCTGTTCAAATTATTTAACAAAAAAATCAATAATTAGCATAACGCGCATCTAACATAGCCTGAAATTTTGCTGCCTTCATCTTGCGGCGTTTACGCTCGCTAGGTTTCTCAAATGCACGACGACTACGGATATCCTTAATGGTTCCCTCACGGTCTACTTTTTTCTTCAAACGACGTAGCGCACGCTCAACGGGCTCACCTTTTCTTAGTTTAATTTCAGTCATTAAGAAATTTTCTATATTACAATAATACCCAGCTGCGGAATCAAATTCCAGAGGGCCGGACAAGCTAGCATGATCCAAGGACCTGTCAATCGCCATTTAACGTCAAAATAGGCATTTTTGTAACTTTTGCTAAAAATAATCGTCTTATGGTTTAATCATATTGTTGACCTAACCGAAAAATGAGTTAGGCCGAGCTCAGATGACTCACATAGAGAATTTATTATTTGAAAAGCTTAACAATTCTAATACCTATTCTCTCGGCTTTTTTCGTGGGTTTCAGAGAACTATCTGGTACTAACACAAATCAGTGTCCGAACCGACCGACAAGGATTTAATTGTTGAGGTGCTCAAGGGGAATACCGAAAGCTTCGAACCTCTGGTGGTGAAGTACCAACCCCGTGTTTTCTCTTTGGCACGGCGCTATGCTAGGCGTGAGAATGAAGTGGAAGATATCGTACAAACGGTTTTCCTCAAAGCCTATAGCAAACTTAGCAGTTACCGTGGAGACGCCCCGTTTGAACACTGGTTAATGCGTACAGCCACCTATACTTGTTATGATTTTCTGCGCAAACACCAAAGAAATCGAGAATGGAATGCAAGCGACCTATCGGAGGAAGAAAATGACTGGTTTGAGAACATTGGAGAGGAATCGAAGGATGAAACTAACCTCAAAGCAGCAAAATCGTTAGTCGATAAATTACTGGATGAATTAAAGCCACAAGATCGCCACATCATCATATTACTGGATTTGGAGGAAAAATCTGTCAAAGAAATCGCTGAAATCACAGGTTTAAGTGAATCAAACGTTAAGGTTAAGGCACATCGAGCCCGAGAAAAAATGCGTCAAGCTATCGTTCGTTTAAATCCTGAAAAATATATATAAATTTGTAACTGATCGCTGTTTGAATCCGTCTGAATCAACAAGTATGAGAGAATCTGAGGATATTTTGAGAAAAATGCTCACCGAAACGCGTGAAATTAAGCTCGATAAAGTGCCTTATGCCTTTGAAAAAAGGATTATGTCTCATATTCAAGAAACACCGCAGACGGATCTAAACTTATGGAAACTCTGGAGTCGGGCACTTTTTAAAGCCGCAATTCCCTGTTTTTCACTGATGATCCTCGCTGCAATTTGGGCTTCTTCTCAGTATCCGACTCCTCAAACTGAACGGGCCTCAGAGATTAAAAATACCACCACCGTTCATGCAGAAACTGAAAATTCCGACTTGGAAACTATTGTTATGATCGCCGTTGACCCGCCGAATATCGACGATTAGCTCGAATATGGATCAGTGGAAAGTCATCCTAGCTACACTAATGATTTTCGGGAGCGGAATAGGCACCGGATATCTCTTAAGCAAAAGCTCCCAGACAGAACCTAAGTTATCATCACCAAACCGAGTTCAAGAAAATAATGATGCCCTGTTAAGACCCGACTCAACGACCCAAAAAACACATCCGGCCCGGCCAGTCTTTTTCCGCTCTACTGGGTACCTTGATCGACACCTCGGAGGACTTAGCGAAGAACAGAAAATACAAATTCATGATATAAAAGTGAAGAGCCATCAGCGCATTTATGATTTTGGAAAACCTTTCCGAGATCAACTCCACTTAGAAGAAATAACAGTTCAAAAACAAATTCGAGAAGTTCTTACCCCCGATCAAAAAGGGAACTTTGATCAACTGCCACACTCTCGGTTGAGCAAAGAACAAGGACACTCACCAGGAAGACCTCCTCGTTAGTCTTAAAGAACTCTGAATCTGGAGCTATCAACGGAACTGGCTTCAGTCCACTGCAGAAAGCTTCTAAAATTAAAATTATTTTGGTTTAATCTAATTAATGCTCGAGTTAAGCTCCCTGACTTGAAGAAATATTAATTCTCTGGCATCCTCCCCCCAATGCGCGAAACCCTCCGTGCTTGGCAGGAACAATTTGAAACCTTCGCTCTGGAGGTCATTTTTGATGAGCGCCGTGACAAAAAAGCTGCCTTATTGCGCGGAGTCCTATTCGGCCTATCCAAAATTTTTCTTTTAATTGTCAAAGGACGTAGATGGCTTTACGAAGCACGCATAATTCGAGATCACCCCTTAGGTGTCCAAGTTATTACAGTGGGAAACCTAACCGTGGGGGGAACAGGTAAGACGCCAGTAGTGGAAAAACTAGCACGTGTACTCACTGATCAAGGCAGAAAAGTAGCCATCCTCTCTCGTGGCTATCGATCTAAACCTCCTCCCTTAAGCCAAAGACTACGGGATAAATTACTTTTACGGGAGGAGACCACTCCACCTCGTGTGGTTTCTGATGGAACTAGTTTATTATTAAACTCAGAAGATGCTGGAGATGAACCATTTATGCTCGCCTCCAATCTTAATGATGTCGTCGTATTAACAGATAAGGATCGTGTTAAATCTGGCCGATATGCCATTGAGCTATTTGGTTGTGACACACTTCTATTGGATGATGGCTTCCAGTACTGGAAACTCGCAGGTCGCAGACATGATATAGTTTTGGTGGATGCGCAACAACCATACGGCAACGAGCACCTTCTACCTAGAGGGACGTTGCGCGAACCTTTCGACCATATCAAACGAGCAGACACAATTTTTATTACTAAAAGCACTGGGGAAAACACCTCGCTTCGTGCGAGAATTCGAAAGCACAACCCAAAAGCGGGTATCATAGAGTCGATCCATTGGCCTCTTTTTTTGGAAGACGTTTTTAACCCCAACCATCGGGAAAATATAGAGTGGCTCAAAGGCAAAAAAGTTGCCACCTTGAGCGGCATAGCTCAGCCGGAAAGTTTTGAAAAGAGTCTGGTTCAACAGAAAGCTGAGCTGGTTTACACCAAGCGATTTGCTGACCACCACCGTTTCAATCAACAGGAAGTACTAAATGCAATCAATCGTGCAAAAAAACGGAGAGCAGAAGTGATTATTACCACCCAAAAAGATGCTGTACGATTCCCAAAAATTGATCGGCGTGATCTACCGATCTATTTCATGCGGGTAGAAATTAAAATACTTAGCGGAGCAAAAGATTTTGATGAATGTGTTCGCAAGATTTGTATGCGTTAGTGCAAACTCTGATATATATCGTTGCAACTGTTATCATTAGACTGGCTTCTATTCTGCCTATAAGATGTCTAGCATGGGTAGGACGTCAAATGGGCAGGCTAGCATGGCACCTCGACCGGCGGCATCGTTTGGTTGCGATTGCAAATATTGAAGCCGCTTTTCCGGAGCTAAGCACTGATGGCTGTATTAATCTTTCAAAGGAAAATTTTATTCGATTGGGAGAAACCTACACCTGTATTCTTAAAACCGGAGCAATGGATGCTGATCAAATTAATCACATTCTCTCTTTCGAAGGCTAT
>CACDBG010000053.1 GCA_902551155.1 uncultured Verrucomicrobiota bacterium
GATTATAGGGCATCATATTCCAGTCGGAACAGAATGGAGAGGCGGGTAGTCCTGCCTTGTCGTATAGGTTCCACGGAATATCTTTCGTCGTCTGCGGATGGCATGCATAGCGAACGGCTACTGGATTTCTTACTGCGTCACTTTTGACCGTTACTTTCTTCCCATCAATAGTGGCATTGGCCCGATGCCATACTCTATCTTTTCCTGTTATTTCAAATCCATTAAGGATTCCATTTTTCACTTCAGTTACCTCACCCACGGTTGCCTTGCCTGCCATGAGCCCTTTATGTACTTGGTCAAACTCAACATGGATGACTTCGTTATCGATTTTTATAGATCGATACAGGGGCCCGCTAAATTGAATTTTCTTTAAATATACCTTTGCCAGAGGCCAAAGCGCTAGACGTTCTCCAACGTCAATTTTGTTGGGAGGGTGAATGTCATTTTGATGGTCCAGATCAATGGTAACTACCATTCCCGTATTTAATACATCCATTACGCGTCGTTGTTCTTCCCGGGCATACGTCCAGGCGTAACTATTCCATTGAGGAAGTTGAACGTAATAAAAAGGAAGGCTTGGCTGATTCCAGGCTTTTCGCCACCCGCTGATCAAGGCGCGCATTTTGTGGGCATAATCACGTGGGTCTTCGCCAATGCCACAATTTGATTCAGCCTGATACCATATTGACCCACGAATGGCGTAGGGAACAATTGGATGAATTCGGCTATTATAGATTGCTCCAGCCAGCCAGGCGGGGCTTCGTACAAAGGTACCTCCCCGGATTTCCTTGATTGTTTTAATTTTTCCAGTCTTGGTCAGTTCACTCAATTTTTCGAGTGTTGGATGGCCAGTAAATGCCTTAATGGGGATAAAAGGCTCGATGGGTTTTCCGCCCCAAGAACAATCGATGATACCGATGGGGACCTTGAGATCCAAATGTAACCTGCGTGCAAAAATAAAACCTACTCCGGAAAAATGGTGGACGGTCTTAGGGGAACAAATCATCCAACTGCCGCCAGTGAGATCATATTTTGGGGTGGGCGAATCTTTTTCGTTTATCTTCCGGTAACGAAATTCTGGAAAGTCAGCTGCATCAGCTAATGTTTTTCCTTCAGGCAAACGATTAGCCATACCGCGTACGGTGTATCCCATGTTCGATTGCCCGCCAGAAAACCACACCTCGCCTACCAGTACATCATGGATGGTGAAAGACTCTTCTCCACTAGTTGCTTGAAGTTTACGCCCGGTGCTATTGGCTTTCATGGGTTTAAACCATGCTTTCCATTGTCCTTTGCTATCAGTTTTTGTTCTTACAGTTTGTCCGTCAAATCGGACAGTGACCACCTTCTTGGCATCTGCTATTCCCCAGATTGGAACATTTGCATCCTGCTGCAATACCATCTGGTCTGAAAATATTTTTGCTGGTTGAAGTGCAGCATACCCGGCCATCGTACCCAAAAGTAAGATGATTGCAGACAATGGAACCGGAGTTTTACCCATTAAAATTTACTTCGTTAGTTGATTTAAAAAAGCGCGGCAGGAGAAGGCGACAAACATAGCAAGGTCCTTATCGCCGGGTAGGACGACCGTAGCAGGAGTGTCAGGTGGCCGAATGGTTTCAGCACGCCTGAGGGCCGCAGTCATCGGCGCCCTGGCAATCATGGCTTTGGGGCCTAGTAGTTCGATGGTGCGGGCGGCGTGGGTGACGATGATGAGGTTTTCATGTTGGAGATCTTTTATAAGTGCCTGAATAGCAGCCCCGAGATCTTCATGGTGGGCCAACGTGTTGGCCGCTTCAATACGCACTGCAGGTGAAGGGTCGGTTAATGCCTTGTGTAATTGAGCTTGGGTTTTTGTTTCCAAAGTTTTCAACTGTGCGAGGCCTATAGCGCCCCAGTAGCGAATATTGGCATTCTTGGATCGCAGGTTTTTTGTCAGCGCTGCTTCATCAGCCATGCCTACCAGTGCTGCGGCCTTGTGGATCGCATTCATTTTCACCTGACCGCTTTGGCCAAGTTCCCAGCCGGTTTTATCGCTGAACATCTCCCAAGCTTCGCTTTCAGGGAGGAAGCCTAGATCCACGGTTTGGGTAATGTGTTTGCGATGTGCGTTGCGTAGGCGTTTGAGAATTTTTTGGTGTGCATCAGAGCCCGTTAGGTTATGGAGGTTTTGCGGATCAGCTTGGCAGTCGTACAATTCCTCAACCGGGCGGGTGGGGCCGGCGAAGTGCCATTGGGCGCTGGTCATTTTCTCGGGATCGCTTAGGCGATAAAAATCGTGGCGGATCTCGCCGCTATCAGGCCAGGCGGTGGGCTGGTTGTAACCCAGATGCGGCATGTAGTTACGGATATATAAATAACGTTCATCGTGCACTGAACGGGAAAGATCGCGGACTTCATCCACCCGATCACGGTGGCCGTACACATAGCGGCGTGGTTTGGGAGTGTTGGGCCCAAGGAAGGGTTCGCCCTGCATGGCTTCGGGAATTGATTGGCCGAGCAGGTTCAGCACGGTGGGGGCGTAGTCCACAAAGCTTACGAGTCGGTCAGTGGTGCTGCCGGGTTTGCCGGGGGCGAGGTGTTGCCATTTTTTGGGGAAGCGAATGATCAGAGGTACGTGCATACCGCTATCAAGCAGGGCACGCTTATGGCGAGGCATGCCGCTACCGTGGTCGCTGTAGAAAAATACAATCGTGTTTTCGGCTAGCCTGTCCTCCTTGAGTTGCTGGAGAATTGCCCCGACCTGCTGGTCCATTGCCGTGACACAATCATAAAAGCGGGCCAGTTCGCGGCGAATCAGCGGTGTGTCCGGATAATAGGGAGGCAAGGGCACCTTGTTCGGGTCATGAATAGCGCTTGGCGACAGCGTGCTCTGCACCTCTTCCTTAAACCGCGCATAAGGCCACACCATGGAGCGGCTCTGGTGCGAGGTCATCAGGTTAAATACACTCAAGAATGGCTGCGCTTTTTCAGTGCGCTTGCGCCAGTGTGCCGTGGTACTACTTTCATTCCATGAAGCCTTGGTGATATCGGCGTAGTTACCCGTGTTGTAATCAGTCTTTACGTTGTTGGTGGTGTAATATCCGCGGACACGCAAAAGGGCAGGGAACCCGCGCATGCTTTTGGGAATCGCAAAGCCCGAGCGCATTTGTTGGGTGGAGAGTGAAGTGGGATAACATCCGGTGATCAGGCAGGAGCGTGAAGGCGAACATACCGGTGCACTGGCAAAGGCCTTGGTGTAGCGCACGCTTTCCTTGGCCAGTTTGTCGATATTTGGTGTGATGGCAAACTTGTCGCCATAACAGCCCAATACCGGACTCATGTCTTCAGCTGTGATCCACAATATATTCGGCCGGTCGGCTGCAAGGATGCCGGCGCACAACCCCAAGAGGTAATAAAGAAAGCGCATAGCCCTTTTGTAAATCCGTTACCGCAGATTGGCAAGAAAGCCCCCTGGATTCCTTAATAGGTAGTCTTGGCCTTGACCGGCCATGGCGCGGGCGTAGGCTGCGGGCATGAAGAAGATGCTGGTGATGATTGCGGCGGTGATGGCGTTGGTTGGGTGTGAATCGGCTAACTCTTCAAAAAACAACCCAATAACAATGGTAGGTTACGTAAATGTAGTTCATGTTAAACGAGATGTGGACTGTCAACTCATCGGCACCAATCACTATTATCCTGAATTTACACAATCCAAATTTGTCGCCGGTCGGTTTCTTAGTGAGGTTGAAGAAAACAGTAAAGCTATGGCTTGCGTGATTTCTTTCAAACTAGCTCAGAGACTTTCCTCTGAACACAACCTTCTTATGGAAAAAGTGATCGTGCGAGGCTATGAATCCGCGCATGTTTTTCAGGTTATTGGCATTTTGGAGCAGCAGGTTGATGCTGGGAAATTGACACAACGGACTATAGGGTCAGATCATCCGACAGACCCCATCAGAATGTACATTCCCTCGTCCACTTTTAAATCGCTGTTTGGCGACTTGCCGAACAAGAAGACTAAGCCTAAAGAAGAAGGTGGAGAGCCGGAGCCGCCTCTCTAATCATACCGCCACGAACGTGGCCTGAACTGTAAAAGGCGTTGCCGAATTATGACATTCGCAGTAATCGCACGAAGTAGCTCCCCTTCATTCCTTCCCGTGAAAGTCCTTGAGGGCTTTGGCAATCTTCACTGGTTCACCAGATCAAGCTGCCTTTCATCCATCAATAAATCAAACTGCTTGCCCAACCTGATGAGGTAAACGACAATTGGGTCGGTGATGGTTCGGTTGGTTTTATTCTTATTTTTGTCAGTCTGTGTGGTTCTAGAAGTGTCCGCAAAGGGTCGGCCCAATATTTTATTTATTGCCGTCGATGATTTACGACCTTCCATTGGGTGTTATGGCGACCAGCTTGCCATCACGCCAAATATAGACCGACTGGCAAAGAGTGGGATCCGGTTTAACCGTGCTTATTGTCAGGTTGCTGTTTGTAATCCATCTCGAGCCAGTCTAATGACCGGCCTACGTCCCGATAGACTTGGTGTATGGACTCTGCCGATCCATTTTCGTGAAGCTAAACCTGATGCTGTGACTTTGCCTCAGTGGTTTCGTAAATTCGGTTATACGGCGGTAAGTCACGGGAAAATATATCATAACCCCACGCCTGATCCGCAATCATGGAGTGAACCCATTCGACCGCTTCGAAATATAGCTCGGGGTTATCCAAACAATATTCTTGCTGATATTCGTAAAGTACAGGCGGGGTTGCCAGCTAATGATTGGCGTAAAAATAATCTTCGTGGACCGGCAACCGCAGCTCCTGAGATTGAAGATAATCTTCTTATTGATGGAGCGCGCACGGACTTTGCCATTGAAGATTTACGACGGCTCGGAAAAAAGAAGGCTCCCTTCTTTCTCGCAATGGGATACATCCGTCCGCACTTGGCGTGGATTGCTCCAAAAAAATATTGGGATCTCCATGATCCCAAAAAACTACCGGTCATGACTGAGGGGAAGATGACCCCTAATACCCCTCCCTACGCTCTTTCTAATAGCTATGAGCTCACTCATTACCTGGACTTGATTGATTTCCCTAAACCGTGGGACAGGAAACGGGTTACAGAGGAGCAGGCCAAGCATCTTATGCATGGTTATTATGCCTGTGTATCCTATGTGGATGCGCAGATTGGTCGTCTACTGGATGCCTTGAAGAAAGAGGGATTGGCTAAGAATACCATCGTGGTCTTGTGGAGTGATCATGGTTGGAAACTTGGAGAGTTTAATAGCTGGGGTAAGATGACTAATTATGAAATCGATACAAGGGTGCCTTTAATCATCTCTGTGCCCGGAATGTCTGCCGCCGGTCAATCTACTGAAAGTTTGGCTGAATTGTTGGATCTTTTTCCGACGCTTTGTGATCTCGCAAAAATTGAGCAGCCGGATTTTGTGGATGGCACAAGCCTTATGCCCGTTTTGCACGATCCAAAAGTTACAATGAATGAGGCTGCCTACAGTCAGTATTACCGTAACCATGAAGGGGAGTCTTACATGGGTTATGCCATGCGTACCTCAACTTACCGATTTGTTGAATGGCGCGATTTTAATACGGGGGCAGTGACTGCAAGAGAACTGTATGATCACAGGGAAAACTCTACTGAATCGGTAAACCTCATTGATGAGGTATCAAAAACACTTGTTGATGAATTCACTGCAAAGCTATTGAAATTGCATCCTCGCAAGCCTCTTTCACTTACTCCTTCAATCCACTCCAATCCCAGCCCGGGCCGATTTAAGGTGCCCATATCTTTCGTTAATCAGGCAAAAAGTGAAATCATGGTTTATCCAATCAGCACTCGTGGTCGACGCGGACGTGCTCGGGTTTTAGAGTCCGGTCAGGCGATCAAAATTAATGCCCGGATTGGAGGCGTTTATGTGGTGGAAAGTAGGGATGGCAAAATCCATCAAGTCCATTCTCCTACTTTTCCTGAAAAAATAATTACTATTAACTAATATCAATTGTTTAGATGAATAGAATCATTCTTTGCTCTTTTCTTTTGTTGTCTTATGGCCTTTCAGTTTGTGCTGAGGTTAGGCTTCCAAGATTTTTTAGTGACTATATGGTTTTTCAGCAGCAAACCAGTAATGCGATCTGGGGCTGGGCGAATCCTGGAGAGCAGATTAAGATAAAGTCCAGTTGGGGAGTAAGTGCATCAACCGAGGCAGGTGCGAATGGTAAATGGAAAATATTTCTGAAAACTCCGGGTTATGCCACAGGTCAATCTCTAAGGGTTTCAGGGTCAAACACCATTCAAATTATGGATATCGCCATTGGGGAGGTGTGGTTGTGTGTGGGGCAATCGAATATGGGCTGGTCTGTGGCCAATTCGTTCGAAGCGGAGGGTGAGAGCAAGGTGGACCTGCCACACTTGCGCATTTTTAGGTCCGCCCGGGAACATTGGCACGAGCCCTTGGAGGAAAACCGCGATCGCCTGAGTCAGTGGAAAAGATGTGATCCGAAGGCCGCTGCTGAGACTTCGGCGGTTGCTTATTATTTTGGAAAGAAACTCCATGAAGAACTCAAGATACCTGTAGGCATTATCCAGCGGGCTTACGCCGGCACACCGATTGAAGGTTGGATGCCTTGGAATATCCAAAAGAATGACCCTCGTACCCAAGCGCACAGGCAACGTCTTATCGATTTTGCCGAAAGGCGCCGTCGTAATCAGGGTGAAAGTGTCGAGAAGGCCTTCGCGACGTTTGAAAAGGAGTTGGCCGAGTACAATACCAAGATCGATGCTGGACAAACCATGAAGAATGCCTTTCGCCAGTTAATGCCACCCATCATCACGAGTCCCGGCACATTGGGCCACCAACATCCGGCTAATATTTTTAATGCGATGATTCACCCGCTCCGCCCCTATGGAATTCGTGGCATCATTTGGTATCAAGGTGAACGCAATTCAAAGGACGTGCCTCAGGCGGTGCATTATCAAGGCCAGCTAGCCAAGCTCATTGGCTACTATCGAAGTTCCTGGCACAAGATGTCCGAAGGTAATGTTGCCAAAGATTTTCCCTTTCAATTTACTCAGTTACCCAGTTGGAACCCTCCCCAAACTAAGCCCGTTGAGAAGCTGGAGGCTAGCTGGGCTGCCAATCGTGAATCCATGCGCCTTGCCGACCAAAAAATTACCAATACGGCGATGGCAGTGACCATCGATACTGGGGATGCCATTGCCTTGCACCCCAAGAATAAGAAACCTATTGGCCTACGCCATGCCCATCTTGCTTTACAAAAAACCTATGGCAAAAAGATCCCCGCAGATGGCCCCCGCCTGAAGGGAAAAATAATTCAGGGAAGTCGAATCATCCTTGAGTTTGAATCAGCTGGATCAGGACTCATGATGAGTCGCCCAGGAGAACTCAATGCTTTTGCCATAGCGGATAAGGACCAAAACTGGCATTGGGCTCAAGCCAAAATCAAAGGCACTACCGTGGTAGTTTCATCAGCAAAAGTTCTGAAACCAGTTGCTGTGCGGTACGCGTGGGCTATGAATCCTTCGCAACGGAATTTACTCTATAACAGGGAAGGCTTTCCTGCTTCTCCGTTTCGGACGGACGACTGGCCGCTCTTTAAGAAAGGAGCTGAAATAATAACTGTCATTAAGCCACCTAAACCCGATGGCTATGAGGCTATCGATTGGCAGCGTCCACCGATGCGCCCCTAGCGCCTTGGTTCACCCCTTGTCATTATTTGCGGGTCATGCTACCTCAAGGTATGCCTATTCGATTTCTGTTTTTGCTATGTGTTTCTGTGTGGAGCCTTCAGGCAGCGAAGGATGCCCCGAATGTAATTTACATTCTCGCTGATGACCTTGGCTACGGTGATCTTTCTCATGCGGGAGGAAAGGCACCCACTCCCCATTGTGATCGTTTGGCGCGCGAAGGAATTCGATTTACCGACTCACACACCACTTCTTCGGTCTGTACCCCCACGCGTTATGGAATCCTCACTGGGCGTTACAACTGGCGAAGCACACTTAAGAAAAGTGTTTTGTGGGGTTTGTCTGAGCCTTTGATTGAGAAAAACCGCCTCACTGTTCCCGGTTTTCTGCAGCAGCAAGGTTACCATACTGCAGTAGTAGGTAAATGGCATCTTGGTCTTGGTTGGCATAAATTGCCTAATGGCGAAAAGCGTAAATCCAAAACCGGGCAAACCAAGGGTGATGGGTGGCAAATTGATTACGGCAAGAAAGTTGAAGGAGGCCCTCTGGTAATTGGCTTTGATGAATCCTATATCATTCCTGCCTCGCTTGATATGTTCCCTTATCTTTACCTGAAGAACGATCAACCCACTGCCTGGGCTAATACCACCAAGGCCTTCCATCG
Source organism: uncultured Verrucomicrobiota bacterium (assembly GCA_902551155.1). Classification (GTDB taxonomy): domain Bacteria; phylum Verrucomicrobiota; class Verrucomicrobiia; order Limisphaerales; family UBA1100; genus UBA1100. The sequence goes on from CACDBG010000053.1 coordinate 8,367, forward strand.
ACCGGGTCCGGCGGCCGAGGAGTTTGAGGCGGTAAATTGTCTTACGGATTTCGCACGTGAAAGCCGCGCTTACATTGCCGCGCGAGCCAAGAGTGAGAAACCTTTCTTCCTTTATTTGCCCTTAACCAGTCCGCATACACCCATTGTGCCCGCCAAAAAATGGCAGGGTAAGTCGGGTTTAAGCAAGTATGGTGACTTCTTAATGGAAACCGATTGGGTAGTTGGTGAGGTGTTGGCCGAACTGGATAAACACAAACTCACCGAAAACACGATTGTTATCTTCACAGCCGATAACGGTTGTTCGCCACAGGCCAATATACCTGACTTAATCAAGAAGGGTCATAAGCCTAATGCCGATTGGCGGGGTCATAAGGCTGATATTTATGAGGGCGGCCACCGTACTCCCTTCCTTGTGCGTTGGCCCGGCAAAGTCAAGGCCGGTTCTATTTCAAGTCAAACTATCTGTACTTCGGACTTGTTTTCCACTCTCGCTGATATTCTTGGCCAACGAGAAAAGCTTCCTGCCGCTGCCGGGGAGGACTCCTTTTCCTTTCTGCCTGTTCTTTTAGGCAAGACCATCAAAAAGCCTTTGCGGCCCTTTACCATTCATCACTCTATTAATGGTTCTTTTGCTATTCGTCGCGGTGCTTGGAAACTTATCCTTTGTCCCGGTTCGGGCGGCTGGAGTAATCCGCGCCCGGCTCAGGCTCTTAAGAATAAAGACCTTAATTTAGTGCAACTTTATAACCTAGATGACGATCCAGCTGAAAAAAATAACCTTGCCAACCAAAACCGACCTTTGGTCAATGAGCTTGTTGATCAACTGGTTGTCGCGATCAAGCATGGTCGTACTAACTCAGGACCCAAGCAATCCAATGAAGGCTGGCCGAATACGTTTCATCCACGAGTCCTTGCTAGGTTCCCGACATTGGCTGCGCCTGGAAAATAATGTAAGGTTTTGTCGTGGGATTACTCGGACTTAAAGAATCCAAAACTAATCCGAATGCTACCGGCTTGAGTGTCATACGTAGAGCAATTGTAAATGCCTTTGTATGTGGTCTTTCCGTGCTGATCGTGTTGACATTGAAAGGTGCACTCGAAGAAAACTGCGGATGGGTGATCATTTTCACTCTCATTGGTACATTTATTGGTGCGCTTTGGGAATGGCAGGATGGTAACGATCCTGATTAATATATTTTAAATAAAAATGTAACTTTTCTCGCCTAAGGGCTATTAGACAGGGTGAAGGGTAGTCGAGTCCTTATCTGGAGAAGGATGACTAGAACCCTTACGCCAGCTTGAGTTGCAGAGGATTTTTTCGTAGGATTGATTCTCGTTGGTTTTTTCATGAGTAGATTACCAATTATTATTGCCTGTGTATTTGTGGAATTTTTACCGCTGAAAGCAGCGCCTTTGAATTTTTCACGAGACATTCGGCCGATCTTATCTGATTCCTGTTACAATTGTCATGGTCCAGACAAGAAAGCGCGTAAGGCAAAACTGCGTCTAGACGATCGTTCGGCGGCGATGGAGTCGGGTGTGTTTTCTGATGGGGAAATGATGGTACGTCTGACAAGTAATGATCCGGAGATGCGCATGCCGCCGCCTGACTCAAACCGTGTGTTGTCAGATAAAGACCGATCGAAATTAGTTCAATGGCTCAAGGCAGGAGCAGAGTGGCCTCAAGATGATCGTCACTGGGCTTTTGTGCCGCCAGTGCAGCCAAAAATACCTGAACCCCAATCGAAATGGGAGGGTAATGGAATTGACGCTTTTATATTGCAGAGATTGAAAAAGGAGCAACTGACACCTTCAACAGAAGCAGATAAGGCAACTCTTATTCGTCGGGTCACGTTTGATCTGACGGGTCTGCCACCAACTATACAAGAAACGCGTGCATTTATTAGTGATAGTTCTCCTGAAGCATACGACAAGGTTGTGGACCGATTGTTGGCCTCTGCGCGATATGGGGAGCATATGGCTTTGGGTTGGTTGGAAGCCTCACGTTACGCCGACACCGATGGGTACCAGAATGATCGATTAAGATATATGTGGGTCTGGCGAGATTGGGTGATCAAGGTGCTTAATGACAACATGCCGTTTGATCGGTTTGTCACCGAGCAAATGGCGGGGGATCTGTTGACTGATCGCAATTTTTTCACTCAGGTGGCTACAGGTTTTAATCGTAATCATCGTATCAACTCTGAAGGGGGTTCCATTCCGGATGAATGGATTGTGGAATATGTGGCAGATCGTGTTGAGACGATGGGCACCATGTTCCTTGGTCTAACACTCACCTGTTCGCGTTGTCACGATCATAAGTATGACCCTATTGCTCAAAAGGATTTCTATCGGCTTTTTGCGTTCTTTAATAATATTGCAGAGGCAGGTTTGGGGCCTAATAACGGTAACAGTCCGCCTTTTGTTAAAGTACCAAAAAGTTGGCCGGATTTGTCCGGTGAGGAGGCAAAGTTTGTTGCACCTGAACCGGTGAAGATCAAGGTAGTGCAAACTTCAGTGCCGCGTCCACAATCTGGCGCGCCGGATACTGTGATGGTACTGCACGAACTCAATCAACCTCGCGACACATATTTGCTGAACCGCGGTCTGTATGATCAGCCGGATAAATCTGAGAAG
>CACDBG010000054.1 GCA_902551155.1 uncultured Verrucomicrobiota bacterium
GGGTATTGGACTTCATAGCTATGGGTTTATGGACGAAGCATTTGGCACTTTAAAGTGGTTTGCATTGTTGCAGATGCTTTTCATGATTGCCGCAGCACAGCCATTACACAATTGGCTAAGTGGGAAACACCTTGCCAAAGAGAACAACCGCGCTATTTCAGTTATCGTAGCAATCATGATGGCGATTGGTTTTGTTTTGCACGGGGTTTCATTGCCCGCCATTATTGGAACAGAGCATGGGAATTTAGGATCTATCCTAAGTCTTCTTGGCATATTTCTTGTCATAGCCGGGTTGCTGCTCTCATTTATTCCCGCTAATTTCACCGGTACCACGGTTAAAAAGGCGGCTTGAGCGAAGGCACTGATAGTTCTGCTTTCCCAAAGGGGGTTAATTACCTCTTTCTGTTTTTCTTTTTCAATTTCATTTCCTGTTTGCCGCTCATGGGGAGCCCAATGTTGCTCTACGCAGAGAGCCTTGGGGCGAGCGCAAAGATAACGGGGGTTATATTCGGCCTGACGCCACTAATGGTAGCCTTGCAAATTCCGGCTGCAGGCTATGTGTCTCAGTTTGGATACAAACGGTTTATTGTAACAGGTTGGACAATTCGACTGATTTTTGTTTTACCACTGATTGCTGTTCCTTTGCTGCATGGTCGTATCAGTCAAGAAGCTCAATTGGCCATCGTGATCGGGTCACTTTTTTGTTTTAACCTGATTAGAGGAATTGCCAGTACGGCGTGGTTTCCGTGGATTACCGGCCTGATTCCGGAAAATATCCGAGGTCGATATCTGACCTGGGAGAATGCCTGTTACTGTGTTGGTAGTTTAATATGTTTGCGAATTACTGCTGAGGTTATGGGCCCAAATCCTCACACCAGTAAATTTGTATGGTTGTTTGGTTTTAGCCTTTTAACCGGCCTAGTTAGCCTATGGTTTGTGTATCAAGTACCCGATGCGCCGGTGAATCCTGAGGAAGTCTCGCACAAGAAGCCTGCCCCGTGGCGGGAGATCTTAAGGCACAGTTCTTTCCGTAAGTTGCTGTGGGTAAATGTTGTGTGGTCAATTTTGATTGGCGGGTCTTGGCCTTTTTTTGTGAAATATCTAAAAAGTCAGGTGGCTATGGATTTCGACTCTGTCGTGGACACCGAAGCGGCGAGATATGTGGGCGGGTTGGCTACTTTTTTATTTTTTCACTCTCGCCTTGATCGTTTGGGAAGTAGGCCTTTAATGCTGACAGCAGTTGTAGCTTGGGGCCTAATAATTCTGGCTGTAGTTGGCTTAAGTAGCGGATTTCTATATCCAAGACTTCTAACTGTATACTTAGTCGGCGGTATTAGTGGTTTTGCTTTTTGCACTTTTGGGATGTCGCTCACCAAGCTGGTCATGGGCACGGTTCCTGATGCAGGGAAGAGTCACTTTTTTGCTCTTTATTCAGTGGTCGGAAGTTTGACCCTCGGGCTTTGCCCGTTTCTTTGGGGTACATTGATTGATTCAATGGATGGAGTTGGGATAATTCATCTTGGATTAAACTGGAACCAGTACAGCATCAGTTTTTCCCTATTAGTTGGAGTGTTGGTCCTGCTTTTTCTATTGGTTTTGAGGCTGGAGGAGGAAAAGGCGGCCAACTTTAATCAGTTGGTTAGGGATCTGATAAGGAATAACCCCCTGAGGGATTGGTTGAGGCGTTAGGGATCCACCCGCACAGGGGTGCCCACTTCCACCATGCCTGCTAACTTTTGAGTATTCCAATTGGCAAGTCTGAAGCATCCCAGAGAAGTGGTGCGGCCAACTTTTTCAGGATCGGGCGTTCCATGAATACCATAACTATCTTTACTAAGACTGAGCCAGGTTGTGCCTACGGGATTGTTGGGCCCGGGGGGGATAGTGAGTTTCCCTGAGGCTGCCCGTGCTTCGGGCGAGGTTGGAAAGTTAGCGGGATTAAATGTGTAATTGGCCTGTTCGGCAATGGCGGTAATCGTTAGATCGCCAACCGGTCGTTTGTCGGCCTTTGTGGCGATTGAGCAGGGGAAACGGGCTACAAGTTTGTTATCTGCGTCATAGACATCCAACAGACGTTGGGCAAGCTGAATATGGATCAGGGCCGCCCGGATTGCTGGGCCAGGCATTGCGGTATTCGGAACTTTCACCGGTGTATTGGCCCTGACTGAACTCCATACAATGGTTGGATTGATACGCATCAAGTAGCGAGGCGAGCAGTGATGTTGTTCGGCCAGCATTTCCAGAACACTTTCGAAAGCCATAGATTCCTGTTGGGATTTCTCGGTCCAGCTATTACCTAAAGGTTTCACCTGTGCCAGTTCAGATTCGGTGATGGTGCGCGTGACCAGTGCAGCCTGTTGCAGACGCAGTTTCTGTTTGGTGGGCATGTCGGCAATGCCGGTTACCTTGAGTCCATTGTTATGCTGAAAAGCGATGAGTGCAGCCTGGGTTTGTGGTCCCGTAAAGCCGTCAATGGAGCCGGGTGAATAACCGGCACGATCCAGTGCGACCTGGATTTCAAAATCGGTTTGTGGTGGGCGGGGGGTGAAATCGCCTGAGGCAATATTGAATCCGGGAGCATCGCGATTGGCTCCGTCCAATTCAGTTAATCCAATGGCCGCAGCTGCAGTGCGATTGGTGCGCACTGGTACACCGCGCGTGGCAGTGAAGTTGTTGCTGGATTGCAGACCAGAAATTTGAGAACCGGCCTTGACTGGGGGCGTGGTGGTTGTTGGAACGCTGACAGTGTTCGTGCGGTAGACAATCTGGGGTACCTTGACCACCTTTTCGATCTCCAAGGTGGCGGGGCTTTTAAGCCAATAGCCCAGTATACCCGTTGCGGTCATGCACGGCAAAGCCCAGATTAAATGATACCACCAAGGTTTCTCCGGTTCGGGGGGAAACATACTGCCAACCTCCTATGCTTCGGAATAGAGCACAATTTGAAGCTCTGGGCGAGCAGGAAATGTGAGCTGAAGATGGTTATGATTCCGATGAATCCTGTTCTTCAAGTTTAGTGATTTGACTGCGTAATTCTTCTATCTTGTTTTTATCGGGGAAAGTTTCCTTCAAGGCATCCTCAAGCTCACGCTGCACTTTCGCAAGAGCCACTTCCTTTTGCCGTGCCAATTCGAGTTTCTCCATTTCGGTAGCCACCGCCTGTTCATGCCTCTCAACTTCCATCTTCTGAATAATTTCGTCTGTCGATTTTTGTGACTGAGCGGTGAGGCGGGCTATCTTTTCAATACCTTTTGCATCCATGGTATTATTGGGATCATGATTTTCCCTTGGCGTTTGCTCCAAATAGTCTATCGCTATGTCTTCTAGTAGATATCCGCTTAAATCATTCCCAATCTGAGTTGCAATAGAATCTCTGAATTCACATCGAATTGTACGGAGTTCTTCATTATCATATTGTGAAGCTGCAGTTTGCAAAGCATCTGAAAACTTTGCCTCAAAGAGGCCTTTTAATGTCTCGATCTCTGAAGCTCTTTCACAACCAACTGTTTCAGCTACTTCCTTAATCGATGTCTCGTCAGGGTAAACCCGTACATAAAAGGATGCTTCGATATCTGCTCTAATGAAATCCTTACATTGAGCTCCATTCATCCCTTTTAGCTCAATTTTGATCTCTTGAATTGACATATCCATTAAGTCAAATCGGTGAAAGTGGGGTAAGCATATCATACCTGATTTCGTTACCTTTATGCCCCCGAAACCGGTTCTGATTCCTGCCATGTTAGAAGGAATCTTTTTGAAGCAAAACACCCAAAAAAAACCACTGAACAAGCCGGTGAAGGCGATTATGCCGCCTATTATAGTAATATCGAGCAAGCCAAACAACATCGGTTCATCTTATTTGAGCATGCTTATTTTGCCTACTGTAAATATGAGTTATTTTTATATTTACATACAGAATGGTGAATCTTTACTTATTTCACCACGTTGTAGCTTTCGGGTTTTTGAAGGATTTACGCGCAGAATAGATGGGTAACTGGGAAGTTTTTGGGTGGCTTAATTTTAAGCCAGAATATCCTTAATCACGTGTCCATGGACATCGGTGAGGCGTCGTTCGAAACCATTGTGATAGTAAGTGAGCCTTTTATGGTTGAGGCCAAGGAGGTGTAGGATAGTGGCGTGGAAATCATAGACGGTTGCGATGTCTTTTTCTGCCTTCCAGCCAAAGCTATCGGTTGCCCCATAGGAATGACCTTTCTTAACACCTGCGCCAGCCAACCAGCCGGTGAAGCCATCGGGGTTATGATCACGTCCACTGGCGCCTTTTTGGAAGGTGGGCATACGGCCAAATTCAGTGCACCACACCACAAGTGTATCTTTTAAAAGACCTCGCTGCTTTAAATCTTTGAGGAGCGCAGCAGTCGGTTGATCGAGCACGGGGCCGTGCTTAGAGTACTGTTGCTCAAGTTTTTTGTGTCCATCCCAATTACTGGTGCCTTCGCCGCCGGTTTGGTAAGCACCATTAAAGAGTTGAACGAAGCGCACACCCTTCTCCAGTAGGCGACGGGCGAGGATACAGTTTCTGGCATAGCCGGCTTTGATGGGGTTGCTGGCATCATCGGCCCCATACATTTTTAGGGTGGAAGCTTTCTCGGTGGATAGATCAGATACTTCGGGGACACTGAGTTGCATGCGTGCAGCTAGTTCATAGCTGGAAATGCGGGCGGCTAATTCTGTGTCGCCGGGAAATTTTTCCAGATGCTTTTTGTTCAGTCTATGGAGGAAGCTACGGGTTGCTTGATCGGTTTTGGCGCTAATGCCATCAGGTCGCGCGAGATTGCGTAGTGGCTTAGAGGCGTTGAAATCGGTGCCCTGAAAGGCTGCAGGTAAAAAGCCGGGGCCCCAATTATTAATGCTACTCTGAGGTGTGCCACGGGGATCAGGAATGGCTACGTATGCGGGTAGTTCATCATTTTCTGAACCCAAAGCCCAGGTTACCCACGCACCCATGCTGGGAAAACCGTCCAGCGTATAGCCGGTGGACATGAAATTCTCACCCGGGCCATGTGTATTGGTTTTGCCGGTTAGTGAGTGAATGAAGCACATCTCATCAGCTAACTTCCCGAGATTGGGTACCAGTTCTGATATCATCTTACCGGATTGACCGCGCGGTTTGAATTCCCACGGACTCTTAGTCAGGTTGCCTTGGTCCCCCTGGAACGTTTTTAGCTCTTTACCGCCCGGTAATGGCTGGCCATGCCGCTTGATGAGTTCGGGTTTAAAATCAAAGGTGTCCAATTGGCTGCAAGCACCTGAACAAAATATGAACAACACCTTGTTTGCCTTGGCCTTGAAATGGGAGTCGCGCGCGGCAAACGGTTTGGTTGGATTGATGTTGGGTTTGATGGGGTTATTCGCTCCCAAAAGTCCCTCTCGTGCCAGTAGGCTGGCCATGGCTATCCCTCCCAGCCCCTGACTGGTATGTTGTAGAAAATTCCGACGATTAAGCAATGGGTTCATGGGATGAATACAAACTCATTGGCATTTAACATGGCCCTTCCAAATTGTTTTAAGCCCTCTAATTTAATGAATGCTCCAGCGTCTCTAGCCTCCTCTGGTGTGGCAGGTCGGTTAAAGCACAGTTTGAAGGCGAGCTTCACCTGTGCCGTCAAGTCTTTACCTGCCTCCTTTTCCAGTCGTTTTGCAAAAATGTCGGCCTGTTGGTTTACAAAAGTACTGTTTAGTAGATTCAGTGCTTGCAGCGGGGTCGTGGATCGACTTCGTTTAGGGACGCCTTGACTTGCGTCAGGGCAATCAAATGCACCGAATACACTTTCCTGTTCCTGTCTCACCTTGGTCATGTAAATCATCCGGCGCCAATCAGTGGGGCCATAGTTTTTCTTTGGAAAAAAGTGGCGGACATTTTCCATCTGCACTTCAAACCCGCTGTAGCCGGGGCCACCCATTTTCAGATCAAGCACACCGCTAGCCTGTAGCATTGTATCGCGAATGGCTTCAGCTTCAAGGCGGCGTGGGGGGAAGCGCCAGAGCAGACGGCTGGTCGCATCAATTTTTAACGCTTCGGCACGCGGGCGGCTGCTTTGTTGCCACACGCGCGAGAGTAGGATGCGGCGGTGCAGTTTTTTTATCGACCAGCCATCGGAAACTAGCGTGGCGGCGAGCCAATCGAGCAAATTTGGATGGGTGGGGGCAACTCCATTATGGCCAAAATCATTGGGAGTATCCACTAGCCCTGATCCTAAGTGATGCTGCCAGATTCGATTGACAATTACACGTCGTGCCAGCGGGTTGGTATTACTTACAATCCAGTCGGCTAATGCCAACCGGCGCTTCTGCTCTGGCGTCTTTGCATCAATTTTTAGTGAAACAAATTTGGTTAATGCTCCTGGGGCAACTTCTTCTCGGGGTGATTCAGGATCTCCACGAAACAGGAGTCGAGTCGGTCCGGGTTGAGAAAAGGTGCCGGCAAACGCCTTGGTACTGCTCCGCAAATTTTTGAGTTTTTGCTCCGCGGATTCCATTTCGAAGAGTAACCTTCGCCCGCGTTCTGCCTCGGCCTCTGGTAGTTTGTCAAACGCATAAACCATCTTGGCTGGTTGGTTGCCCTTAAACGGCAGGCGATCCTCCGAGCTCGCGATCTTTTTCCACTCACCGACCTTTAAGCCGGCCTCAATTCTATAACCGATAGGCACGCGGTCACCGTACTTGTCCTGTCGGTCGCGCGCCCATTCGATACGGTTAATGTGTACGGGTTCGGGTAGCTCGATTTGCACCCAACCGGTGTTACCGGCGGCAATCCAGCTCTTGGCGTTGCCATATTGGCCATCGTTGATGTGCGCGAGCTTGTGTAGTGGGTGTTTAAAGTCTCCTCCAGAACTTGCCTTGGCACCTTTACTGGAAAGTGCAAAATTTTCAGTCCCTGAAAATATTTCCAGTTCATCAATGCACGGTTGACTGCGACTGCTACGTGTAATGGTGAAGCGCACAAATCGCGCATGGACAACAGGGAAGGATTCGATGTTGTGCCTGGCCGTTACTGCCGGGCGTTTGCCCTGGGCTGGCTCGGCGATGAACTTGGTCAATTGGGACTTGAGTTGGCCAATTCTTTCTTGTAACGCGGCTACTTTGGCTTGATCGGTTGCGCTCAACGGCAGGTTGCTGTCGGCATATTTCACGCCTTCGAAAATGCCCTTGAGCGCATAGTAATCGTTTTGCGAGATGGGGTCGAACTTGTGGTTGTGACAACGTGCACAGCCGGTAGTGAGACCGAGGAATACCGTGCCGGTGGCGTTAATTATGTCATCTAGTTCATTGGCGCGTTGCATGCGGGTGAGCTTTGGATCTTGGCCCTTCACAATGTCGTGTGGCCCAGCAACGAGAAAGCCCGTGCCAATGGGTTCACCCAGTGCATCGCCCGCGAGTTGCTCGCGCACAAACTGATTGTACGGCTTATCCTCATTTAGTGCCCGAATTACCCAGTCACGATAAGGCCATGCATGGTTGCGCTCGCGGTTGGTTTCAAAGCCATGAGTTTCTCCAAAGCGCACTAGATCTAACCAATGACTAGCCCAACGCTCGCCATAACGTGGGCTGGTTAACACGCGGTCGACGAGCTTAGGAAAGGCATCGCGTGACTTGTCGTTCAAAAATTCTTCCATTTGCTCCGGTGTAGGCGGCAGCCCGTGCATCACTAGATACAATCTGCGAACGAGTGTTCGCTTGTCCGCGGGTGGATTAAGTTTTAATCCTTTGGATTCCAGCTTCTGTTTAATGAAACCATCGATCCCAATATTGGCTTTTGGTTTATCGATATGTAGAATCTGTCTGAATGCCCAGTGATCCATACGATCCTCTACTTTTGTGCCGACATCATCGGGCCATTCAGCGCCTTGATCGATCCAAGCTCGGATGATTCCCACGGTCTTGGCATCAAAGGGATCTTCCTTGGGAGGCATGGTTATTTCTTCATCAAGACCTGATATAAAATGAACAAGTGGGCTTTTGGCGCTATCACCGGGGATAATGGCTTCACCCATTTCTCCACCTTCAAAGGCGAGTTCTTTATCGTCGATACGGTATCCGCTTTTTTGTTGTTCTGGTCCGTGGCACTTCACACAATGCTTTTTTAAAAGCGGCCATATTTCCTTTTTGAAGTTGATTTCGTGCTTGGCCGGCGGAGGGAGTTCTTTTATATCTATGGCGTTTACTACCCCAACAAGGACAGGGGATAGAGAAATCAGAAATCGCGTAATAAAACTCATTCCCAGCTTTGTCCATCCCAGTTTCGAACTTGCTCAAGAAATTCACATACGCCGGATGTGAAACAGCTTAAAAGAAGCTCTCCTTTTTCTGCACTAGCGGCTGAGGGAGTTCCGATATGGCCAGGTTCACTTCGGTCTGTCATCGTCCAACCGCGGGTGGCAGTATGAAAGCTTTCTCCAAATGGAACATCACGAGCTGATTGGTATTCACCCACCAACTCTGGTCGGATGACAAGCATCATTGAGGTTTCCCATTCGCATGCGTGGCCCATTTGTGTTTGCACTAATTCATCGTATGGAGGTGCAGGCTGACTATTTTCCCAGTAAGTGGTTGAAAGTAGGAGTAGATCAGTTCGTTTGCGGAGTTTTTGTCGTAATTCATATACTACTTGTGAACCGGGAACTATGTTGCCGCCGTGGCCATTGAGAAGCACCAGTCTTTTGAAGCCATGTTGGATAAAATCTTCCAGTAAACCGTTTAGTAAATCCAGATACAGGCGCGGATCGGCAGATAGTGTGCCTGGAAAATCCATGTGATGATGAGAATTGCCAAGCCAGGTTAAGGGAGCAAATAACGCATCATTTCCTAAGTGCTCTTCTGTACGGCGGACAATCTCGTCAAGCAACAAGCTGTCAGTGTGCAGCGGCAAATGCCCTCCATGTTGTTCATGTGCGGCAATGGGGATGATAATAGGAGTATCTTTGCTGAGGGCTTCGACATCGGGCCACTTGAGTTCAGCGAGCTTCATGGTTCCTGCATACTAATGACCGAACCGGTGCATGCAAGTTTTGTAGAAATAATCAGCGTGGCCTATTGAGCGAGATACTGATGGTCTTACTTTTGGCAGCTGGATTTTCTTGAGGTGCAGGTTTGGGCGGCGGCGGTCGCTTTACTTGAGAAGCGATGAAATCGTCAAAAAGGGCTTTGGCTTCCGGCTCAGATAGTAGATCTTCTTCCCGAACCAGTTCATAGCGTTTGGAACCGCCTTCTTCATCAATCCGCAGTTTCCCGAGAGTCATCAACTGTATTATGATGGCTCTGGCCATATCCTCTTCGTATTGCAATGTTCCCATGAAAGTATGCAGAATCTGGAAATAGGCTTTGCCTCCCTGTTCAGCGCTTTCTTCAACTCGGATTAAAATATCCTTGGGATCTGTGGGATAATTCTTAGGCACGGTAAGGCTATAATTTGAGTGTATCGTCCCGACGCGACAAGTCAAAAAAGCTCTCGGTATCTGGTCAGGCCTAATTTATGAGGCCTTTAGCAACTTTGCCTCCCTTAGGGCCGGTGAGGCGATGTAGACGGCCGCCATGATGGAAGTTTAAATTTTCGTGGTCCAATCCAAGAAGGTGCAGAATTGTGGCGTGCAAGTCCCGAAAGTGAACTTTTCCATCAACAGCAGCCGATCCGGTGTCATTAGTGCAGCCATGGACATATCCTCTTTTTGTGCCTCCTCCAGCAAGCCAGAAGGTGAAACCGCGGGCGTTATGGCCGGTTTCATCCTTGCCATTACCGGGGACAAGTCCGGGTCGGCCGAATTCGCCACCCCAAACTACCAAGGTATCATCAAGTAAGCCACGTGTTTCAAGGTCACTCAAGAGAGCTGCGATGGGTGCGTCTGTAGTTTCACAGTTTGCGCGTAAATCACGCCGGTGCCATTTATGTTGGTCCCAGCTGCCGTGATTTACCTCAATGAAACGCACGCCGGCCTCTGCAAAGCGGCGGGCGAGTAAGCATTGGCGACCAAAATCAGATGCACGGCAGGTGCCGACGGTTTTCTTAAATCCAACTTGATAGCGTTCCAAAGTATCTTTGGATTCATTACTTACATCCAAAAGTTCCGGAGCAATAGACTGCATGCGAAAACCCATTTCCATGGATTGGATGACGGACTCCAGCTTGGTGTCGTAAGGCCGCAAGTCGCGATGTTCGCGGTTCATGGACTGCACTAGGTCAAGCTGTGACCGTTTGAGTTTGGGTGAGAGATGTTTGCTTCCGATATTTGGAATATTCGCCTTGGACATGTCCTCGCCATTGATGCCTATAGGGGTACCTTCAAAAGCCGGTGGCAGGAATGCGCCTGAATAAGTGGCGGGCTTGGATGTATTTAAGCTGATCAACCCTGGCAGGTTTTGGTTCTCAGTACCTAGGCCATAGGTGATCCATGCACCCATACTCGGACGTCGACGAAGGAGTTCGCCAGTGTGGAGTTGATGAAAGGATTGGGCATGGTTGCCGGTGTCTGCGTGCATGCCATTGATGACACAAAGTTTGTCGGCATGTTTGGCGGTCTCAGGAAGTAGTTCAGAAATCCATAAGCCGCTATCACCATGACGTT
>CACDBG010000055.1 GCA_902551155.1 uncultured Verrucomicrobiota bacterium
AAGATTATGACGGAATCCCGGATGGCAAACCCATCGTGTTATTAGATGGATTTGGAACTACGGCTAACGCTCATAATATAGCTAACGGATTTGCCTGGGGGCCAGATGGTTGGCTGTATAATACTCATGGCCGTACAAACTGGTCTTTACTCGGTAAACCCGGAACGCCTACTGAAAAGCGCAGACGTTTTGACGGAGGTGTGTGGCGCTATCATCCTACCCGTCATGTCTGGGAACCTTTTGCTGATGGCACGATTAATCCTTGGGGTATTGACTGGAATGATTATGGTCATGCTTTTGTGTGTAATTGTGTGAATCCCCATCTGTTTCACGTTATTCAAGGGGCGCATTATGATCCGCAGCGAAATCGCCCCACTGGAAAATACTCCTATGAGCGTATTGCGACGATCGCTGATCACTTACACTTCACTAACACCAAGACTATTCGTGCTGGTATAGGAACCACTGAAGAAGATAAGGCAGGCGGAGGGCACGCACACTGTGGTACGATGGTTTATCTCGGCGATAATTGGCCGACGGAATATCGCGGTCAGGTTTTTATGAATAATATCCATGGCCGTCGGGTAAACATGGATGTGCTCACACGTAAGGGCAGTGGATATACCGCCAGTCATGCACCAGATGTGATTCGTGCTGCTGATCCGTGGTTCGTTGGAGTGAGTATTACCTATGGTCCAGATGGAGGTGTGTTTGTAAGCGATTTTTCTGATACGGGTGAATGTCATCACACTCGTAATACTCGCAAACACACCGGACGTATTTTTAAGATCACCTACGGTAAACCCAAACTATGGCAGGGCAATCTCAACAAGTTGTCCAACCCCGAACTGCTTAAACTACAATTTCATAGGAACGATTGGTTTGTGCGTCATGCCCGTAGGATTTTACAGGAGCGCCTAGCGGATACTGGCGTGTTGAAAAAAAACCTGAAGTCAGATGTCTCTGTGCCACTGCGTCTGCGGGCATTATGGGCCCTACATGTGACAGGTCATTTGGACAACCAAATCCTTCAGAGTTTATTGAATGATTCCAGTGAACATCTGCGCGCTTGGGCTATTCAACTGCTTGCTGAAAATAAAAAACCGAACGAATTGGTTCGCAAGGAATTTGTTCGTATGGCTACTCAGGATAAGTCGCCACTGGTTCGCTTGTATCTTGCCAGTGCTATGCAGCGTTTATCCTTCAAACATCGTTTGCCTGTGCTAAAGGCACTCCTGAGTCATGTGGAAGATGCGGATGATCAGAATTTACCTCTGATGTACTGGTATGCTACCGAGCCTTTAGTTGCGGTAGATAAGGGTGCTGCGTTGCAGCTTTTGACAGTATGTAAAATATCAAAGGTACGCCAGTTTATTACCCGTCGCATTACAGTTAGATCCGATTTTAAAGAGAAGGAATGATAGGTCAGTTGAAATTTTTTCTAACTATTTTTCTGATATTATTACTTGGGTCACCTCATTTGAGTCGTGCTCAGGACATTGAGGCCTTGGGGGCTTTGATTGGAGTGCTGAAAGATGCGGATAATCCGGTGTTTCAACGAGATATTCTCAAAGGCATTTCTGACGCTCTGAAAGGGCAACGTAATGTAAAACCTCCCAAAGGTTGGGATGAAGTGGCTCCCAAGCTGAATAAGAGTCCAAATAAGGAAGTGCGCCAATTGACTCAATCTTTATCTCTTACCTTCGGTAGTAGGGCGGCGATGGAATCTCTTCGGGAGGTATTGATAAACCCCAAGGGTAAGCTGGAGGACAGAAGGAAAGCGTTATCAGCTTTGATTGATGCTCACGACTCTAAGTTGCCTGATATCTTGCAAGGCCTGTTAAAGGAAAAGGCAATGAGAAGAGAAGCAATTCGCGGATTGGGTGTTGTAGAAAATTCTAAGACTCCGACGGCAATTCTTAAGATATTTGATCAATTAGATACCGCTGGTAAACACGATGCTTTAACTACATTGGCTATCCGTGTGAGTTATGCAAAAGTTTTAATGGTGGCCATAGAGAAAGGTGAAGTGAAGGCCAACACATTGCCAGCTGATATAGTACAGCAGTTGAAGGCTCATGGGAAAAGGGATATTAATAGTAAACTAGATCAGCTTTGGGGTGTTAGCCGATCCACGCCGGAGGCTAAGCTCAAAGAGATCGTTAGATACAAGAAATTGCTCGAGGCCAAGCCGGTCAAACCGATAAACCTTTCACGAGGTCGGGCACTTTATCAACGTACCTGCGCTCAGTGCCACAAGCTCTATGGGGAAGGCGGCGAAATTGGGCCCGATATTACTGGTTCCAATCGCAGTAACTTGGATTATTTGCTTACCAACATACTTGATCCAAATGCGGAAATTCCCAATGACTATCGTACTACTATCTTAAAGACCAGTGACAATCGCGTTTTAGTGGGAGTGATCATACGAAGTGAAGGAGGTTCAGTTACTATTGCTACTCCTGCAGAATCACTCACCATTGCTAAAAGTGATATCTTATCCAGTGAACCACAGGATTTCTCTATGATGCCCGAGGGTTTAGTGCTGGCATTTAAAGAAGATGAATTGCACGATTTGGTAGCTTATCTCCGCGGAAATGGGCAGGTGCCCCTGTTAAGGGAATAGTATATGTTAAGATTGGTCAGTTGTTATTTACTAGTTGCTGTGTTGCATACTCATGCAGTGGAAATCATCGCTCATCGAGGAGCTTCCTATGATGCCCCGGAAAATACTCTAGCTTCAGTGAAATTAGGCTGGAAGCGTCAAGCGGATGCTGTAGAGGTGGATGTTTTTCTATCCAAAGATAACCGGATAGTTGCCATTCATAATAAGAATACCAATCATACAACCGGCCATGATGGTTTGGTGAAGGAAATGAAATGGTTCGAACTTCAGAAATTAGATGCAGGTAGTTGGAAAGATAAAAAATATAAGGGCGAACCAATCCCTTTACTTTCGGATATTTTAGCTACGATTCCGAAAGGGAAATATTTAGTTATCGAAATCAAATGTGGCCCCGAGATTGTTCAGCCTTTGGCCGATTTGTTTAAAAAAGCAAATTTGGCGCCAGAAAAAACGACCATCATTAGCTTTTCATATGATGTAGTTCTTGCAGTTAAAAAGAAATTTCCAAGACGAATGGTCCACTACCTGTCCAGCCTGAAAAAAGATAAAATAAGTGGTGAGTTAAGGCCTTCGGTTGAGTCCTTGGTTCAAAGGGCAATTGATGCAAAGCTGGATGGGGTTAGCGTAGGAAATATGGGTTTTGATGGAGCAGCAGAGAATGATCAGCTAAGCCATTATTTAAAGAAATTGCGAAATGAAACGAAAAAACGGAACTTTGGCTTGTATGCATGGACCGTCAATGACCCCCGCATTGCCAAAGCTCTTATCAGTTATGGCTTCGATGGGATTACAACTGACCGCCCTCTTTATTTAAGGAATCGATTAAAATAGATCGGATCAAGTATGAGTAATTAATTTGGAGCTTTTGATTTTGGTTTAAATCATTTTGCTTCTGAGAAAATCTTCTAACTTCACAGTGTCGGCAGCAAACCGCCGGATTCCTTCTGAGAGTTTTTCGGTCGCACAGGCATCTTCATTAAGTTCCCAGCGGAAAGCAGTTTCATTTAGGCTAATTTTTGTACAATCACATTGTTTGGCGGTTTCCTCTAAGAGCTTGCAGGGCAGGTCACCTTCTGTTGATTGCAATTCATCCAGCAGGTTTGGGCTGATCGTTAAGAGATCGCATCCTGCCAGTTCCGTTATTTCTCCTGTGTTGCGGAAGCTTGCTCCCATTACCTCGGTTGCGTAGTCAAATTTTTTATAGTAGTTGTAGATGCGGGTGACTGACTGCACGCCAGGATCCTCAGCTGGGGCAAACTCATTGCCAGTTTTTGCTTTGTGCCAGTCCATGATACGGCCCACAAACGGTGAAATTAGTTTTACGCCCGCCTCAGCACATCCCACAGCTTGGGCAAAGGAGAAAAGCAGGGTGAGATTGCAGTGAATATCTTCTTTCTCAAGCTCTTCAGCTGCTTGAATGCCCTCCCAAGTAGCAGCGATTTTGATTAGGATACGTTCACGCTCAACCCCGTTCTTTTCATATCGTGCGATTAATGAACGTGCTTTATCTAATGTGGCTTGTGTATCAAAGCTTAGGCGTGCATCCACCTCGGTGCTAACCCGTCCGGGTACTATTTTCAAAATTTCTAGCCCAAAAAACACCGCTAACTTGTCCAGTGTTTCAGTCATCTTATTGCCGTCTTCAGTCAGTACTTTGTTCAATAATTCCGTATACTCAGGCATTTGTGCGGCCTTAAGGATAAGGCTGGGATTTGTGGTGGCATCTTGAGGAGTATATTTCCGGATAGATTCAAAGTCGCCGGTGTCGGCAACGATGGTTGTATATTGACGAAGGGATTCCAAGTGGCTGCTCATAGACCCCCATTAAAGCATTCGTTTTTGAATGCATCAAGGACTTGAAGTAGGCGTAAAATCTACGTTTCTTTGGTTGCTGACGAACGAACAATACCCGCACCTTTTCGGGCGGTTATCTGTGGTCAGCAATTCGTTTTGATGTGCTTAGGGAACAAAGGGCTCAGATGGCTTAGTGGATGCAGCTCTTAGAAGGGTCGCACTATAATCAAAATAGTTACGCACTATTTCTCTCATTACCGTATGGTGATAATAGTATGCTAGTGTCCCGTCTGCATTGTATATATTGACGCGCTCTTGTCGCGGTTCCATGGTCCTTGTTTGTTTGCTGAATTCGCGTGTTGTAACCACAAAATCTGCTCCTTGTTTTTTGGCCCAAGATTTCAGGTGACTTTCACACATGCTATAAGAATGAACATTAAAAAATGAAGTTCCAAGCAGGGTGGCGCCCTCTGATTTTAAAAGAGATATCTCGGTATTATAACCTTTTAGGTTCTGGGCTATAACAAGCTCTGGCTTCGTCTCCGGGTTAATTTCATTATCATTATATGTCCCCGTGTAATTCGCTTCGAAATGATTTGTTCCTAATCCACAACAACCAGTGAGCAGAGCACTTGCAATTCCAAACAATACGATTAACTTTTTCATAAAAAATTTAATTATAGATGCAGGGTCTATTAGCACTATGCTCTCATAACCTGTCTTTTAGGCAAGTTTACCTCAGAGAAATGTAGCTTTTAAAATTACCCATGATTATTCTTTTTTGAGTTGAATTAACAGAGGTAAGGGTCGTTCATTTTTTTTTGCCCCAGAGCCGAATGGCGTCAAAGTCGCCGGTATCGTCAAAGCTTCCAATGCCCACGCGGCCATGGGTAAAGGTCTTATCAACGGTGGTCATGATCGGTTTTTGCATATCATCAAAGTAAACCTCAATCTTACCTGATGCTGCTTCACGTCGTATCCGTGCGCGGTGCCAGCCGCGGCTCCAGTCAGTTCCATCAGTTCGGGTTTTGGCTATACTCACTCGTGGGGCATTATTCACCAGGAAGATGGAATTAGCATGAGCGTCGGCTTTGCGGCCGAGATGCACATAATAATAATGTTCTGGATCCTGATGGCCAAAGAAGAGGCAAAGGTCTTGGTGTCCGTAGATCTTGATTGTGGAACGCAAATCTACATCTAAAACGAAATCCCCTACTTCACTTTCTTTGAGTAGAGAAATATTGAAAGGTGAACGTACTTTAGTTTTGTAATTACTTTTTGCATGTAAGGAGTAGAAGCTGCGTCCATTTTTTTTTACTATTTTCCATGCCTTGGGGTCGGTGGGTTCCCATCTGCTGGTGCCTTTATCAAAATCTTCATGAGCCAAGAGTTCCATTTCAGAACTCCTCAGATAATTAAAAAAGAAATTACGCAAAAGTGCCTGCCCTTTTTTCCGGTCTCCTCCCATGCCATGGCCAGTGTTTTCCATGGGAAATAGTTGGCCGGGAACTTGTGCTTTGATCATTTCTTCATGAAGCAGTTCTGATCCCTCTATAGGAACCAAACGATCCCTAGTACCATGTAATGTCAGGATGGGAGGGTCTGTTCGGCCTATGTGAAACATAGGAGAGGCCTCTGTCAGAATTTCCTTTTTGTTTTCCAATCGTCCTCCCATTAATGCCATTAGCATAAAGCGACCAGCTCCCTGAATTCGATCGGTTTGGCGAAATTCTGTTGGCCCAAAATAATTTACAACTCCGCGAAGGCGTAGCGACTCCCCCTTTTCCTTTGGCATTAGGCCAAGTAATAGGGATAGGTGACCGCCTGCTGATTCACCCCATGCGCCAATACGTTCTGGATCAATTCCATACTTGGCAGCGTTCTTAACAAGAAATTTATGAGCTGCTTGTACGTCTTCCAGTTGCCCCGGCCAAATTGTTTTGGGGGCAAACCGATACTCTAATGTAGCGGCTACGTAGCCTTCTTCGGCTATTTTACGCATTCGGCTATGATACATGGACCGGTGCCCTCCCATCCATCCGCCGCCATGAATACACATAACCAAAGGCCGCATTTTTGCGCCCTTAGTATACATGATATCCAGCTTTAATTCCCTTTGATCTATTTTTTTATAGATTACATCCTTTTTGAACTCGATAGCTTGGAGTAGGAACACACTGCATAGGAAGAAGTATGTTAAAAATAGCTTTAGCATAGAATTTGTTTTATTTTTTGACTTCCATTACTCCTTTCATGAGTTGCCAGTGGCCGGGAAAAGTGCAAAGAAAAGGGTAATCGCCGGGGGTTTTTGGAACGGTAAAATAAAGAGTGTGACTTCCTTGCGGTTGTACAACGTAAGTGGATGTAATAACTGAGCTTAAATTCGGGACATAGTGGTTATCAGCCGCTTTGGGATCGCTCAGCATACTAATAGAGGCCGCACCAACTTTTTCGTAAGCGCCAGGTTCCGTGATAACCAGATTATGTGGCATATTGGTTTTATTGACTAAAACTAATGCAAGGTTTTCCCCCGTTTTTGCCGTGAATTTTTCAATATTAAATTTAATACCGTCGACACATTGTATTTCTAATTTTCTGAATTTTTCTGATGCTGAGCCAGAGACAGTATTTAGTGGCATTTTTTTCGCCATTTTTTCGTGAAGGTGCAGTCCGCTAATACTTACTTTATGTTTAATAAGTTGTTTTTTAATGATAGCAACGGTGTTACTTGAGGCATTAGCCATACCGATTTTTAAAGCGGTTTCAATCTGATCACTGGCACTCCATTTTTCACGAGCAAAGTATGGGCCGGTGGTGTCTGGGCGTGTGCCCCACCAGCCTTCGGTGTAATTGCCTTCACGATGAAATAGACGTACGAGCGTTGTTAACGTAGCGGGATCGGGGTTTTCGGCGGCGCGAGCGGTGAGGGCGGCAACCACTTTGTCATGGTGTATGTATTTCAATACGCTGAGTGCTGTGGCGCTATGTGAGCTGTTCAGCGCATCGAGTAAAGTGTCGACTGGCTTAAGGGCCACCAACGCACGTGTGGCAATATGCGGGATGACGCCCTCGGGATTCGGTTCGTTTTGAGCTGGAGTCTTGGTGAGCTGGGGTGCGGTGGCGTGCGGGAGCATAGCTGCAGCTGCAGATGCATCGTTGAGTCGGCCGAGACTTATGAGTGCCTGTGTACGTACGCGGGCATTTGTACTTTCAAGCGCATTGACGAATACGTCCTTAGTAAGACCTTTCAGTTCACCTGTACGATCGGTTAATGCTCGCAGAGCGAACTCGCCGACTTCAGGGTCGGCGGCGAGCTTTAGTAAATCGGCCTTTGCCTTGACGCCATTGAGTTGCTTGAGCGTGAAGATGGCAGCTACTCGACCTACGAGAGGCACGGCTTTACTGGTGGCGAGCGCGTTGAGCTTGGCGGTACGGGCGGCGCTGGGGCCACGGCGGAGTAGCTCGAATTGTGCATGTAAGTTTTGCTGTTGGCTCGGGCCGATCAGTAGATTGAATAAAGTTATGTCATCAATTTTGGTGGTGTCCGGAAAAGGCTCAAGCTTGAAGCCTTCAGGTATAACTTGCACGACGAATCCGACATTTGGTCCGCCATAGGCGAATTTGCCTCCATGCCAGCTGGCTACGTACATTCGGCCACTGGCGTCGACATCGATGTCAGTTGGGCGTGAAATGGTAAGAAAAGTCTCTTGATGCGCATCAAAGGTTGGGCCGTTGGAAGGTGGGTTATGTAGAAATACTGCACTGAGTCCCCAGTCGCAGGTATAGGCTCCGTGGCTGTATGGTTTGGGCCAACGTGTATCATGATAAAACATGCCGCCGCAACCGGATCCACCGCCGTAGTCCTTAAGTGCCGGGAAAATCTCCTCGTGGAAATTTTTGTACCACGACGGGTAGCCATATTCTGCGCTTTGCATGATATGGCTGAAGCGTACGTTCCAGCCGCCGCCGTCGTTGGTGTTGTCACGCGTGAAAATGTTTAGGTAGGGATCAATGCAGGCGTCGAGGATATTACGTAGGCCCCAGCAGTATATTTCCATGTCTGTGCCATCAGGACGTACACGCACGATACCACCCCCGCGCCGGCTTAGCACTCGGCCATCGGCTCCAACGGCTTTGGTAAAGCCGAAGTCGCCCACAGCAATATAGATCCAGCCATCAATACCCATTCGAATGCCGTTGGTTGTGTGATCAGCGCCACGCTTCGAAACATAATCGGTACTGATACCCTCAATCAGTCGCTTCTGCTTATCGGCTACACCGTCTTTATTGGTATCCTCGTACAACGTGAGGAATGGGGGATGCAGTACCCAGAGCTTACCATTATCGTATATAAGTCCACGTGGGTGGTCCATTTTTGCAAAGGTACTGACTTGGTCTGCTTTTCCATCGCCATCAGTATCAATGCACCGGACTACACGTCCGCGACCTTTTTCTTTTCCGAGAGAACCTTGTTCATCTATCCCCACAAATACCTCGCCGGTGGCTGCCGCCGTGAGACAAACGGGATAATTCACCTCAGGCGGGGCGACGAAGAGATTTACTTTAAACCCATCTGGAGCTTTCACGCCATTAAAGCCGTTGGCGCTTTTGTTACTCGCGTTTTCTGCGGCCTTCATTACTTTGCGCGGAAGCTCGGGCAAAGCACCGGCATGTGCCTCAAACTCCCACAGGCTGCCCCAAACGCCTGTGCTAGCACCCATAAATGTGATCTTGAAAAACTTCGCGCCCTTGGCATCAACCTTGTGGGCAGTAATTTGTTTAACCTCTTTGTTTTTGGATTGATCGACTACCGTTTTCCAATCCTTACCGTTACTTGAAAACTCAACAATATAGGAATAGGCGGCGTTGGTTTTTTCCCAAATAATACGGATGTTTTCCACATCCGAAGGCTCCTTTAGCTCAACTTGCAGCCATTGGCCAGAGCCTCCGCCTTGGGCACACCAGCGAGTGCTGGGTTTCCCGTCTATGGCGTTTGAAGCAAAGTTATTTTTGTTTTTTTCCTCAGAGCTGGCGGTAGCCTTAGCACCGGTTGCTGCGCTTTTCGGAACGGAAGCTACGGCTTTACCGTTTTTTTTTTGGCTTGTCGGTTTTGGCTTACTGCTTAGGTCAAAGGATTCGCCCTTAGGCTGAATTACCGGCCAATTTTCTTTCTGGGTGGCCCAGAGGATGCCCCGAGCAACCAGGTTTAGGTACCGTGCATCTGCCACGGTGACATTATTATGACCAAGCGAGGTGCTAAAGACCCGTGTGCCGTGATAATTATTTGTCCAAGCCACCACTGCCTTGGACTTACCCTGTTCTCCTCGAGCGATAATCTTGGCCGTCGGTAAGACTTGAATGTTGTTATAGAGCTCCTCTTTTTCGGTCGTCCAGTTTTTTACGCCTTTGGTAATGAACGGCACGCTGTTCTCAAACTTGATGTCGATGGGGCGTTGTGGGCCATGGCCTGAGGATTGTAATCCGATGTATTCAAACCATTTTGCGTTTTCATCCTTTAGCTTAACAGGTGCTCGAAAGTTTCCAAAACGGTAGGAGTGCATGGCGCAATGTAGGTTTACACCAGGGATACCTTTTTTGTGTGGAGCCAAGACTCCGGCAATGACTTTGGGATCATTGATACCTGCTGAGCATTCGTCGTGAATCACCAAATCATAACCTTTTGCGTAATCTGGGTTACCATAAATCGCTAAGGGTGGCTTAGTGCTTTTGTCGGGCGAGTGGATGTGGTCGATCTTGATGCTGATCCGCCGCTCTAAACCCTGCTGAAGTATATCCTTTTGTTT
>CACDBG010000056.1 GCA_902551155.1 uncultured Verrucomicrobiota bacterium
CATCATTGCCGTAAACCAACCCTTGGATGGGGAATGCGCCGGGGCGATTAGTGAAATATTTAGTGAAGTCATTATTGCCCCGGATTTTACCGATGAAGCGCTTGGGATCCTGCAAAAGAAAAAGAATCTGCGTCTCTTAAAAATGCTCAAGGATCCCTTTAGAGCTGTAGCGTGGGATGTGCGTAATACAGGCGCTGAATCGTTTCTGGTACAGGAACGCGATATCAAGGTGATAGGAGCTGATGACTTGAAGGTGGTCACGAAGCGTGAGCCCTCTGAGGAGGAACTCAAGGCCATGCTCTTTGGCTGGCGGGTGGTGAAGCATGTGAAGAGTAACGCAATTGTGTACTGCGGGCCCGGGGCGACCTTGGGCATAGGTGCAGGCCAAATGAGCCGGGTGGATTCGAGCAAGATAGCGGTGTGGAAGGCGAGCGAGGCAGGGCTGTCTTTGGAAGGTAGTGTGGTGTGTAGTGACGCCTTCTTTCCCTTTGCTGATGGACTCATCGCCGCAGCGGAAGCAGGAGCCAAGGCCGCCATTCAACCGGGTGGGTCAGTGCGGGATGAGGAAGTAATTGCGGCAGCGGATGAACGGGGTATGGCGATGGTCTTTACGGGAGCCCGTCATTTCCGGCACTAAAGGCGTTTTACTTCTTGGATGATCCAGTAGTCGGTTTAACGGCACTCATTTCAGATTTTTTCGCTATAGTACCAAGTAGCTTGCGGGTTTCTGTCAGAATCGGGGGAAAGAAAATTTTCAAAAGTATATAAGCCGGTCAACTTCATGAAAATGGACAATTGTCAGCTCTATCGATATAGTTTTGGCCATGTCCGATCCAGTAATTCGCACCACTGTTGTGGGTAGTTATCCGGTGCCTACTTGGCTGGCTACGCAGCCTTCAAAACCTAATCTGCGAGATGCCATTCTTACGGTACTTAAGACGCAGGAGATGGCCGGCTTGGATGTGGTGGCCGATGGGGAGCTTAGTCGATTTAATATCAGTCATCCTGAAACCAACGGGATGATTGACTATTTCATTGCTCCCATGAGTGGTATTGATACTACGCTGAGTCGGGAGGAGTTGGTCGCCTTCCGGGCACAGGAACGTACGACCTTTAGGGCTCAGCCTGCTGGAGTGGTGCGTGATAGTATTGGAGAAGGCTTGCTGAATTTACCAGCTGATTGGGAGAGCGTGAAAAATCTAGGGGCCCAGCCCATGAAGTTTACAGTTACCTCGCCCTACATGCTGGCCAAGACATTGTTGGATCAAAAGTATGGTGACTTGCCCTCACTCACCATGGATATTGCCAAGGTTTTAAAAAAGCAGGTCGAGGCAATTGATGCGCCGATCGTCCAGGTGGATGAAGCTCATTTGACGGGGCATCCCGAAGATGAAGGCTGGGCTCACGAGCCCATAAATGAAGTTCTTAAAGGTGTGTCAGGCGAGAAAGGGTTGCATCTATGCTTTGGAAATTACGGAGGGCAATCCATTCAGCAAGGGTTCTGGAAGAACATTATGAATTTCCTTAATGCACTCAATGTGGATCATCTCGTATTGGAATTTGCGCGGCGGGGTTATGACGAACTCGACGCGTTCAAGGAATTGCGTACCGATATAGCTCTGGGCTTGGGTGTTATTGATATTAAGGATAACGTCGTTGAAACACCTGAGATTGTCGCCAGGCGCATTGACCATGCGGTGGGCGTATTGGGGATAGAGCGGATTAAATGGATTCACCCTGATTGTGGATTTTGGATGCTTCCCCGTACGGTTGCTGATGCCAAGATGGCTGCGTTAGTTGCCGGTCGTGACCTGTTCTTGGATGGGCAGAATTAAAGGGCCGTATTTGAAAGTGTTGGTGAAACTGCTGATTTAATATATTCGTAGCCAATCGTGATTTTTAAACGTCTGCACAGTAGTGAGTGACCGCCAAATCCATATTAACCGTGCTGGCCAACAGTTTGGGCCTTACCCTGAGGCAACAGCTCGTGAAATGCTGGCCGCCGGTCAATTGGTGGCTACTGATTTGGCATGGCATGATGGTGCCGAAGGATGGAAAGCTCTGAGCGAAGTTTTAGGGGCCAGTCCTGCTCCAACCGAAGCGGCTCCTCCTCCACCTCCCCCCGCTAAAAAGACTGAGGGTGGCGTTCCCAAAAGACAGGTCGCCGGTGCCAAACCAAAAGAGGAATCAAAGGAAGGGGAAGAGGAGGATGATCCGGATAAAATCCATGTGACCCGAAAGGGCGAACCGATTGGTCCTTACTCGCGGGAAAAGGCAAAAGAACATTTTTTAGCAGGTACTTTGCTCCCTACTGACTGGGGCTGGCATGACGGGATGGGCGAGGATTGGAAGCCATTGAATGAAGTGTTGGGCTTGCCGGTTCCAGAAGGTGTTGGAACTGCAGCAGGCGGTGGCGGAGACGGGCCATGGACCATAGGTGGCTGCCTGAGTGAGGGCATGGCAGCTTTCAAGGGCAACATGGGCGGCGCCATTGTCTTCTTTATTGTGGGAAGTATTGTGCTCTCCATTGGTGCTTATATCCCCTTTGTGTTTCCAGCAGTGATGGCCGGGTTTCTTTATTACTATATCAAGCTCGGCCGTGGTGAGTCTGCGGCGATCGGTGATTTATTTTCCGGTTTCAAGCGCGGTTATGTGCAGCTGCTTTTACTGTTTCTCATTATATTTCCATTGATCGGGTTGCTATCAATTTTGCCTGGATTGTCAGTGATGACCTTTACTTCAGCTGGAGCGATTGGGGAACTCGTACCTGAGCTTGAGGCAGCAGCATCGAGCTCAGACCAGGTTGAGGAAGCTAAAGCAATGCTTAAAGTAGTCTTAAAAATTTTTGGCAGCGCGTTGATTGCTCTTCCAGTAATGATTCTGGGTGCTACGATTGCCTTTTCCTTCACTCTCTTTTCGGTGCAATTAATGATCGATCGGCAAATGAAGGCATTTGAGTCGGTTATAGTTTCGGCCCGTATGATGAATGGTCAATGGTTTAAAGTGATGGCTTTCTTCTTTCTTATCAATCTTATCAGTCAACTTGGTCTTGTTTTATTTGGAATTGGCATGCTCTTTACTTTTCCAATAGCAATGGCCGCTTGGGCATCCTGTTACCTTAAGAATGCGGCCACCATTTCCTCTGAACATACGGCACCTCTTGGCAAGGGGCTGAAAATTGGTTTGGCCTGCGCCTGCCTATTGCCCATTGGCAGTTCGGTTGCCGCAGTCATGATGAACCTGGATGCGTTTAAGAAAATTGCAGGAAGCATGGGAGTCGGTGGCGATACCAATAGCAGTGCAGCGTTTGTAGGCACTTATTTGTATTCTGCGCCTAATCTTCAAGGACGCTTTGATCTTAACTCATTGGAACTAAGGCCGGGTGAAGTTGGAGATTTAGTTAATCTAACAAAGTCCGAAAAAGTGCCTTTTAAGTGGGATCTAAATCCGACTAACAAACAGGAAGTAATTATAGGAGAGGAACCGCTTCAGTCTCGCTGGAATTTGGCTCCTGATGGTCGGCTGCAAATTACTTATTTTGCAGGAAAGGATATCCCCGAAAATGAGAGGTTCTATGCAGAACGAATGGAAGAGCTAGTCGGGCAGTATGTTCAGGGAGGAACTGGAGCAGGAGGAGCTGGAGCAGGAGGAGCTGGAGCAGGAGGAACTGGAGCAGGAGGAACTGGAGCAGGAGGAACTGGAGCAGGAGGAGCTGGAGCAGGAGGAGCTGCCAAGGGGCAGTTGGTGCTTAAGAAAGATTTATCTGCTAATTGGAAATTGAGGGGAAATAATATTCGCGGTAAATGGTACATCTACCACCACCCAGGCTCAGCGAAGGGTGAAGTATTGTTTACGGGAGGGCAGTTGCGGTTTTTATTTACAATTAATTCTGAGGCAAAACCAATTAATTTGAAGTCTGCTGCAAGGTTGGGGTTTGATCCGGCAACCAAAAAAGTGCAGAGGATTAAATTGCCTCCGCAGGGCCAGATGACTTACGTCAAAAGCGAAAACGATAGTAGTGGCGGACAGGGCACTGGCGGTCAAGGGGGAGGAGCTGGCGTGCCTGGGGAACCAGAAGAGTGATAAAGTTTTTTACTCTAAACTAATTTCAAGATTCCTCTTCTTCCACTACCACCGCAGTGCCATAAGCCATCATTTCAGCGGCTCCACCCATAATCACTGAGGTCTGGAAGTTTACGCTAATGACTGCATTGGCACCCAGCCCTTCGGCTTCCACCAGCATGCGGTCAATAGCCTGCTCACGGCTTTCGGCCAGCAGCTTGGCGTATTCAGATACTTCTCCACCCACTACGTTACGCAGGCCAGCCAGGATATCCTTACCCACATGCCGGGCGCGGATGGTGTTGCCGCGCACCAAGCCCAGAACGCGTACTACTTTTTTACCTGGAATAGCTGGGGAAGTGACAACGAGCATTTTTTTGGTTGGTGTAGGCATAGCGTGATCTGCTGGCTTGGTTTTGATGGCATAAATAATACCGAGGATTAAAAAAATGGGGATGAGGCAGGGAAGAAAACCAAGATAACGCCAAACGGACCCACCTCGAGCTTTTCCATGCTTTCCTCCTTTGCTTTCAATGAATTCGCGGGTCTTTCGTTTCGATTCTTTTTCTGAATCACTAAATCGTTCATTCTCCATATCATCCCATGCCACATCCCGTGGAGTTTGTCCGTGTTTGTTTTTGGCATTTATTTCGGCACCCTTTTCAATCAGGAATTTTACGATCTCTAAATTGCCGTGATAAGCTGCAGCATGGAGTGCGGTGGATTCTTTTTCTCCATACCTATCATTTATATCGGTTCCGAAAGTTAAATGCGCTTCAACCTTCTCTAAGTCCCCATTGGCAGCGGCCTCGACAATACTGATATCAGGCTGTGCCATCAGCAGGGTTGAGCACAGAAGCAGGCTTAAATATAGTGTGAATTTTTTCATAAGCTAAATTTCAACGTCTTTGTAAGGGTCGGTTTTTGATGCCTTGATACGATCAATGACAACTGAGGTTAATAATACTCCAAATCCTAAAAATATTGCCGGCAGGCCGATCTTAATAAGTATGGGGGTATCTGGATTGGCTAGCATTTCCTTGAGTGCCAAGTAAATACAGGAACCGTAAAAGAGGATGAAACCACCAATGACCAGTATTTGGCCAAGGCTTGCTCCGGTTTCAGCCACCGGATCCTTGGCAGCCTTGAGGCGTTCGGCTTCGGTCATGTGTTCATATTCAATGCCGCCAATTTCACCGCGCAGCTTCTTCATTTCCTCAAAAGTTTTTGCGCAGTCTTCACAATCCTCCATGATCACCTCTACCCGCTGGCGATCGCCTTGGGTAAGTTCGCCATCAAGGTAACCTGAAAGCAGTGTCTCTATATCTTCGCAGTTGCATTTCATTATAGATATCTCCTCATACGTTGACGCAGTTCTTGACGTGCGCGGTGTAAACGGCTCATTACGGTTCCGGCCCGGATTTCCATTACTTCTGCAATTTCCGCATAGGTCAGGTCATGAAAATCACGCAATAGTATTATTTCACGTTGGGCAACATCCATTGTGCCCAGTTGCTGGCGGATGATGTGTTTCAATTCATTTTGCTCTACTGCCTCAGCCGGCGATAAGTCGTCGTCCTTTAGTTGAGCAACGGCTGCTTCTTCCTCGGGTTTGCGTTTGCGGAGCACATCCAAGGCGCCATTACGAATCACCTTAAGGAACCACGCTCGTTTGGGGCCTCGGCGGGCATTGTATTGTCCGCTGTGTACCAGTTTACGCAGAGAATCCTGAACAACATCCGCAGCATCCTCATGCCGGCCGAGCAACTGGATAGCCAAGGCAAAGCCGTGGTCACTTAAGGATTCAATATCATCTTGGGCATTTTCGCCTTGGCCTGCGTTCATTTTGTCGCGGAGCGCTATACCCATATGGAGGGCAATCGCTGGTGAACATTTCATCACGTCTCACCTACTACGTGCAATCATCAGTTTTATTCCCTAAAAAGGTAAAATTCTTTGTACAGGTTCGAGTCACCTGCCACAATGGGTTCATGTCCAATATTCAAAGGCGTAAATTTATTACCCAAACTGCCACCGTGGCTGCCTTTCCCGCAGTTTTGGTCCAAAAAGGTGAAGCGGCCAAGGGGCCGGCCAGTGAGCGGGTACGAGTAGGTATGATAGGAGCTGCCGGTCGGGGGGGATCGTTAAATCGTATTTTTTCCAGGAATAAAAATGTGGAGATAGCTGGTATTGCTGAGATTGATCCGAGGAGGTTGCCTAGAACGTTGGAGAACGTTACCAAGGCTCAAGGGAGTAAGCCAAAGACGTTTACCGATTTTCGAAAACTGGTCGATGACCCCACCATTGACGCCTTGTGTGTGGGAACCCCTGACCATTGGCATGCCATCCCAACCATTCTGGGGTGTTTGGCGGGTAAGGATGTTTACGTGGAGAAACCCGATGGACACAATATCGTTGAGGGTCAGCGCATGGTTCAGGCAATGCGAAAGCACAAACGGATTGTTCAAATGGGCTCTCAGCACCGTAGTACGGAGAGGATGCAAACCGCCTTGGCTTACATTCGTGAAGGGCATTTAGGGAAATGTCTTGTGGCTAAGGCATGGGAAAGCCACAAGCAAGGCAATATCGGCAGGCCACCTGATGGGGTGGCTCCCCGGGAAGTCGATTATGATATGTGGCTGGGTTCTGCCCCCAAGCGCCCTTTTAACCCTAGGCGTTTTCATGGCAGCTGGCGTTGGTTTTATGATTACGGTGCTGGGGATCTTGGCAATGACGGTGTGCACCGACTGGACATGGCTTTTGCTGCACTAAGTGCGGCAGTAGAAACTGAAGGGAAGAAGCCGTTGAGTATGCCTCGAAAAATTAGTGGTACAGGAGGTAAGTGGTATTTTGATGATGCACAGGAATGGCCTGATACCATGCAGGTGACTTATGAGTATCCGGGTGCGCCGCCACGTATTCTTACCTATGAGATGCGAATTTGGTCACCTTATCCCTATTTAGGTGAGGCCGAAGGCAGTGCGGTATTCGGCGATCAAGGCTATATCATCCTGGGAAATAATGGATGGAGAGCTTACGGCAAAGGAGGAAAGCTGGTGAAACAACACGGTGGAGATAGTGATGCTACTCCGCATGTGCAGAACTTTATCGATTGTATTAAGACGCGCAAACGGCCTTATTGCGATTTGGAGACTGTGGGACATCCAGCCAGCGTGCTTTGTCACGCGGGCAACATTGCCACATTACTCGGGCGCACTATCACCTTTGATGCGAAGACTGAGACGTTTGTAGGAGACAAGGAAGCTAATGATATGCGTGGCCGTAAAGAGTGGCGCAAACCTTGGGTGTTGCCAGAGGTGTAAGTTTTCAAAAAAAGACCCCGGGAGTAAAAAGTTCCCGGAGTGTTTTAATCATAATTGAAATTAAGGGGGGTTAAGCCCAGCCATGTGGGCTTATGGCTTCCTTGGTGCCCGGAATGGCTTCGGCTGGAGGAGTGTGTTTTCCGGTCTCCCAATTCTGGTCTTTAGGGAATAGATCCTGCTTTGAATTTAAAGCCTGATCCCAAGTGACTTGTTTCCCAGTATAGCCAGCAATGCGCCCCATGATGGCCATCATTGTGGCGTTGCACATACGCGCACCATCATTGATAGGATTGCCATCGCGGATACTGGCAAAGAGTTCGTCGTGCTCAATTTGATACATGTTTCCTCCGGGGCCTGTGTAACGCCATAGGTCGCCATTGGGGCTGTAGGTCCAATCGTTGGTATCGCCTTTAATAGCATCTTTTCCAGTAATGATTAATCCACCACCTATTTGTGCTCGACCTTTGGTTCCATGGATGTAGTCGTTATTTTCACCATGGCAGCCGGGTATTTGGCGTTGCCCTAGGAAGCCGCGGGCGCCGCGTTCAAATAGATAGTTTACTTCAATATGATCCCATATGTTGCCCGAATTATTCGGTTTTTGGCGGCCGCCTACTGCCACACAACTGTGTGGAGGGGCATCACCGAAGAGCCATGAGATTTTATCTACACTATGGACGGCTTGTTCCACCAGACCGTCTCCTCCGCACCAGGTAAAATTATACCAGTTGCGAACCTGCCACTCGATATCACTCCATTCCTCTTTACGGGCGGAGTCTGGTGGCATGGGTTTCACGGGACCTGTGTAGTAGGTGGCGTACATACTCTGTACGTCTCCGATAGCGCCATCAGCAATACGCTTAAAGAATTCGCGGCGACCCGGCTCATAACGCCAGCAAAAGCCTGCCACGACCGCTAAGCCTTTTTTCTCAGCAAGCTTATAGCTCTCCATGACAGAGCGAAGACCGGGAGCATCAGTGGCCATCGGTTTCTCAAGGAAAATATGTTTATTGGCTTCGACTGCGGCTTTAAAATGCAACGGTCTAAATCCTGGGGGGGTGGTTAGGATCACGAGGTCTACGCCGCTCTCTAAAACTTTCTGGTACGCATCCAAGCCGATAAACTTGCGTTTTGGATCCACGTTAACCATCCCTGGCTTGCGCTTGGAAATATTGTTTAGGCTGTTATTCAGTCTGGCTTCTGATACCTCACCCATTGCCCACAACTCGACATTACTGTCAGCACTCAAAGCCTGATTAGCTGCTCCTGTACCACGTCCCCCACAACCGATGAAGCCGATCTTTAGTTTGCGGCTGTCGGGTTTACCAAAGGTGACAGTTGGGAAAGATATGGTGCTAGCGGCCACTGCAGCAGCACTGCCAGTCTTAATAAATTGGCGTCGGTTGGGAGTGTCTTTTTTCATCTTATGTTTGGTAATTCTGGTCATAAGCGCGAAGATTGGCAATAGGCGAATCCACGTGGTTAATTAAAAAAGCCGCCATTAAAGGCGGCTTAAAAAGCTGGATAGCATTCTAAGCCCAGCCGTGTGGCTTTAAAACTTCGTCGCGACCAGCGTGTCGGACAGCGCGCGGTGGGAATTTCATATCAAAAGAAATCTGATCGGGAACCAACTGTTCTTTCGAGGCAAGCATCATTTCCTTTGTGACCTTTTTACCAGTGTATGCGGCTGTACGCGCCATCATGGCCGTTAAGGTGGTTTTAATCATCCGATCGCCGGTGTTTAGTGGTTTGCCATCTCGAATTGCGGCGTACATTTCATCATGTTCGGTTTGGTATCCGTTGTTGCTGCGCTCTCCATTTGGACCAGCATTCCAACGCCACATCAGTCCGTCCTTATTGGAGAAGACATGGAGTTTACGTCCTGATTCTCCGGTATATTTTCCTTTGGATCCGTATACCCGATCCCAGACACCATTTTCACAATTATCCATTTGGCGACAGAAATGATAGCCTTGGGTGCCGTCAGCCCAGGAAAACTCAACCCCGAAGTGGTCATAGATATTTCCTTCCTCTTCGCCTCGATTTTGTCGACCTCCATTGGCGATTACATAAGCGGGTACTTCGTCATTCTTTGCCCAGAGCATTTTGTCGATACTGTGTACGGCTTGCTCAACGATGTGGTCGCCTGAAAGCCAAGTGAAGTAGTACCATCGCCTTAGCATGTATTCGACATCGGTCTTGGTGTTTTTACGGTTCCAATCCACATAACGTTTGCGGGCGTTATTATTATAACTAGAAAATATGGCCTGAAGATCTCCGAGTTCACCCCCTAAAATTTTCTCGTAAGTGTCGCGTTGAGCGTAAGTCCACCGCCATACAAATCCGTCTACGATCGAAGTCCCCTGTTTCTTGGCTTTTTCGATGGATTTCATGACCGAA
>CACDBG010000057.1 GCA_902551155.1 uncultured Verrucomicrobiota bacterium
AGCTCGAAAAGCTTAAATGCCCTTCA
Organism: uncultured Verrucomicrobiota bacterium; assembly: GCA_902551155.1. Classification (GTDB taxonomy): domain Bacteria; phylum Verrucomicrobiota; class Verrucomicrobiia; order Limisphaerales; family UBA1100; genus UBA1100. The sequence goes on from CACDBG010000057.1 coordinate 27, forward strand.
ATTCGAAATCTACTTTACCTACGACCGAGAAGATATGAAGACCGATGTAATATTCGTCCTATCCGCAATCTCAGCCCTGAAGCGCATTCGCTAGTCCGAGGAAAAATACTTGCAGCAGGCAACAAACGATTACGCGGGGGAAGAAGATTGTTCGAATTTATCCTAGAGGACCCGTCCGGCCAAATTTCCTGCCGATGGTGGAATATTAATTACATGTCACGATACTTCAACGTAGGCGATGACGTGCTTGTTTACGGCAAATTATCAAAAGGAAAAAAAGCTGTGATGGATCACCCAGAAACAGAAATTATCGAAAATGATGAAGACTCAACGATCCATGTAAATCGAATTGTTCCCATATACCCACTAACCGAGGGTATTTCACAACGATGGCTCCGCCGATTCATGTACAACTTTGTGCATCAACATCTTCAAGCAATTGAAGAACCAAACTATACTGCAGCAGGGCTCTTGAGTCATCGTGATGCGATCAACGCTCTCCATTTTCCAGATTCAATGGATCATGCCGCCACTGCCCGAAAACGCTTAGCTTTGGATGAATTTATATCCCTGCAATGCCTACTCCAAAGAAGACGAAATAATCTACAAACAAAATCCAAGGGCTTACCTTGCGCAGGTGACGGCTCCTTCTCAGAACCTTTTCTCAAAGAAATTGGATTCCAACTCACAGCCCCCCAACGGACCGTTTCAATGGAAATCAACGCAGACCTTAACGGAAAGTACCCAATGCGCCGACTCCTCCAAGGTGATGTTGGCTCCGGTAAAACAGTTGTAGCTGCATTGGCAATTCTGCGCACATTAGAGAGCGGGTTTAACGCTCTACTCATGGTTCCCACAGAAATTCTTGCAGAACAGCATTATTCCAACTTCAGTCGGTGGCTCGCAAATTTGAATATTCATATACGGCTGCACACTGGTAGCCACAAGGAATCTGAAGATCATCTTTTTCCAAAAAATATACCTACTATTACGATCGGCACCCACACATTATTTCAGAGTTCCTTTTCGATGAACGATGTCGGTTTAGTGGTCATTGATGAACAACATAAGTTTGGGGTAAGCCAACGCGATCTACTGTTACGCAAAGGACACTTCCCCCACCTATTAGTAATGACCGCTACTCCTATACCCCGCACGCTTGGGCTGACTTTGTATGGCGACCTTGATTGCTCTGTGATTGATGAACTACCTGCTGGCCGGGGCAAAATTAACACCTATGTCCGGACGCCAAGCAGCCGGGATAAAATTATAGCATTTTTAAAAGAGCAAGTCTCATCGGGCAGACAGGCTTATGTAATATTCCCCAGAGTAGAAAACGAGGACCCAAACATTGGAATCAAGGCCGTAAAAGCCGAATCTAAACGGCTTGGTAAAGAGTTTCACCCGCATAAGGTTGGAATTTTACATGGCCGACTCAAACCAGACGAAAAAGCGCAAGTCATGGCGGAGTTTCGTGAGAACCGCATTCAAGTACTTCTCTCGACAACTGTCGTAGAGGTTGGTGTAGATGTTCCAAACGCGAATCTGATGCTAATAGAAAATGCCGATCAGTTTGGATTAGCACAACTTCACCAACTTCGAGGCCGAATAGGACGCGGCGAACATGAAAGCTACTGTATTTTACTTGCTACCAATAAATCCAATCATCCCAACGAAAGACTCAAAGTACTTGAGGAAACCAACGACGGTTTCAAAGTGGCTGAAGCAGACCTGCAATTACGCGGCCCCGGCGAACTCACCGGCCACGATCAGAGCGGATTACCAAACTTTTTATTTGGAGATTTGAGAAGCGATCTGGACCTAATCCAGCTTGCCCGAAACTTAGCCAGAGAGATAGAAGCTGGTAGTTGAAGGCCATTTTATGTTAAACTTCCCACATGCCTGAATTCGAGGAAAACGCCGATATCCTTGATAAATTAGAAGACAACCTGCCCACAGAACAGGGCTATATCACCGCAATGTCTCACTTCTACCGAGGCGAAATAGGGCGAATGATGGTTTGGCGTCAGCGGCTTGACACAACAACAACATGGGCCATTACCACTACAGGCACAATATTCACAGTCGCCTTCTCCTTTGAAAAAGTGCCCCATCTTATATTCTTTTTCAATTTGGCTATCGTAATGATGATGCTGTGGATCGAAGCGCGTAGATACAGATTTTACGATGCTTTTCGAGCTCGAGTGCGTATGCTCGAAGCGCACTTCTTTACTCCAGTAATATTAAGAGAACAACCGAAACTTCAGGGCAATTGGCGGAAGTTGGTGGCCGAAGACCTTCTAGTTCCCGCTTTCAAGGTGAGCATGTTTGAATCAATAGGTAGAAGACTAAAAAGAAACTATGCATTTATAACGACGATCATCCTTACTGCGTGGATAACCAAAATCTTCATTCACCCACCGGACGGGAAAATTGAAAATTTAACTGACCTCTACACAGCATTAGAGGTGGGAACTTTTCCTAGCTGGTTCGTTGCCGCAGTAATGGTAGGTATTTTCGCAACCGCGACAGGTATTACCATCTATATTACCAAAAATTCATCGGGAGAAATCACAGAAGTAGGCAAGAGCAGTCGCTCTAACTGGATGGGGTAATGCAGATCAATCCCCAGATTGCCAACCTGCCGACTTACAAACCCGGCAAGGCGTTGGAGGAAGTGGCCCGAGAGCTCAACCTCCCAATTGAAAACCTAGTAAAACTCGCATCCAATGAAAATCCACTTGGCCCTTCTCCCAAGTCTATTGCGGCGGCAAAAAAAGCTCTTGAGCAAATCCATCTTTACCCTGATGGCAATGCATTTCATCTGCGCAATGTGCTAGCAGAAAAATTGAATATTGATCCAGAACAACTGATCTTCGGCAATGGCTCAAACGAAATTATCGAATTCCTCGCACATGCCCTGCTCAAACCAGGGACAAATATTGTTGTGTCACAGTTCTGTTTTGCAATTTACCCAATAGTAGGCCGTCTTGCTGGGGCCGACTGTGTTACAGTGCCTGCCAAAAATTACGGACATAACCTGCTAAAGATGGCAGCAGCAATTACCCCCGATACTCGTATTGTATTCATAGCCAACCCTAACAACCCAACGGGCACTTTGGCACCTAAACCCCAACTACTCGAACTAATTGAAAATACCCCTGAAGACGTTCTGATTGTAATTGATGAAGCCTACTATGAATATTTAAATGAACCCACAAATTTGCTGCCACTATTAAAGGAAAAACCCAACCTTCTAATAATGCGCACTTTTTCAAAAATTTATGGTCTAGCCGGACTTCGTGTTGGATATGGAATCGGCCACCCTCCTTTTGTCGCAGCATTGGAGAAAATTCGCCAACCTTTCAACCTTAATTCAGTAGCTCAAGCCGCCGCTATAGCAGCGATTGAAGACGCAGAACATCTTATAGCCACTCGATCAAATAATTCTGAGGGATTAAAATATTTAGAAAATAATTTAAAAAAACTGGGAATTAAAACTGTTCCTTCTTTTGCTAATTTTATTTTGGCAGAAGTAGGAAATGGGATCGAAATGTTCGAGAAATTGCAAAAACGCGGAATCATCACGCGCCCTATGGATGGATATAAATTACCAGAATGGATCAGGATTTCAGTCGGCAGCACTGAAGAAAACATTCGCTGCATCGAAATGATAAAAGAATTATATTGAACCTTCTTGCCATCCTATTGAAATTCAAAGCGTAATATACCTAAAGTGAAGCCCAGAGATTTAAGAGGAATACTTCAGTATATACCTATATTCCGCGAAAAAATATTTGTGATCGCCGCAGATGGAGCTGTGGTATCCCATGTTAATTTTTCCAACCTACTGCTGGATATTGCAGTACTTCGCTCCCTAAACATACACGTTGTACTCGTTCACGGAGCAGCAGAACAAATTGCTCAATCTGCCAAAGAGCAATCCTTAACCCCTAGCGACACTAATGGCACTGGCATCACCGACAACACCACTCTAAAACTTGCAATTATTGCCGCCAATACACTTACCCATGAAATCCTTGAAGGATTTGCCGCCAATGACTTACGAGCTGCTAATGCAAATGCTGTTACCGCACAGCCATTTGGCGTCATTAAAGGTATCGACCACCTAAACACAGGACAAGTTAGCCGAATAGATAACGAATTATTACAATCCCTTATATCAAAAGGAATCACCCCCGTAATCCCACCTTTGGGGTTTGATGGCAAGGGTAATACCTTTCGACTCAACAGCGATTGTGTAGCGCGTCAAATAGCCGAATCATTAGCGGCAACTAAATTAATTTTTATTTCTACTGTCGATGGATTACAGGTTGGCGAGGAAATTAAACGGCAAATAGTTTCCACAGATCTTGAAATGATATTGGATAATTCCCCCAAGAATATCCCTTCAGTTCAATTATCAAAAGCCCGTCACGCAGCAGACGCTTGCGCCGCTGGAGTGCCTCGCGTGCATATCATTAACGGATTAATTACCGAAGGCCTACTCGCCGAAGTATTTTCAAATGAAGGAATTGGCACGTTAGTATACGCCAATGAATACCGACAAATACGCTCCGCTTCCAAGAAAGATGTAGCCAGTATTTTGAGACTTTCACGAGATGCAATGAACCGGGACCAATTGATTGATCGATCAAAGGAAACTATTGAAGAATGTTTGGATGATTATTTTATCTTTGAGATAGATGATAACCCAATAGCTTGCGTTGCCCTGCATCAGTATCCAAATGAAAACACAGGCGAATTAGCCCACCTTTTTGTAAACCCCGCATACGCGAGACAAGGCATAGGTCAACGTTTAGTCCAGTACACTGAAAAGCATGCCTCAGAATCAGGCCTGACTAAAATTGTAACACTCTCAACACAATCCTTCGCATATTTTGAAAACAAGGCGGGCTTTTCTATCGGCTCAGTTGAAGATCTACCAAACGAGAGACGTCTGACCTATCAATCACAAGGTCGAAACTCAAAAATTCTCATTAAACGGATTTAGTGATGGCATTACCCAGAAAAATCCCTGAATTCGTTCTTGTAGCCCTAGTTTGCCTGATGATCGGTTATGGTACCGGCTCAGTCCTTACCGAGCGCAAAAAAATGGTCACACTCGAGCACAGTATTGCCCTAAAATGGAGTGACGGGGTACACGAAAACCCGCCGCTGGGGGCTCACGTATTTCTCGAGCCACACATGGATGGTATCACCGTAGGCAAGTCGGTCAGATTGCGTATTTATATTGGCCGTGAACAGCCCCAGTTCTATATGCCGGGACGAATAGGACAAATCGATGTTCTAAGCAACCCGCAAGAGGCCGTAAGAAAATGGAGAAACATTGAATGGCGGAAAGATGGTCTCCATGTTGGCGTAGACGGCAACCGCACAAGATTTTTTGTTCCACATGCAGAGATTAGGCCCATGATTCAATGAATTTACCAAAAAATTTTTGTGAAGCTTGCAACCGCTTCGCCCACACCCTTACCGAACATTGCCTTTTCATTAATGTAGCCCAACAAAAACTAACACATTATAATGAATCACAAACAGTTGATCTAACGATCTCAACTTCACTCGAGGGCACTGGACAAAAAGAAGGATCGCACAAAACTCCCCTTGGACTACACCGTATCTATGATAAAATTGGAGATGGCGAACCTGAGGGAACCGTCTTTAAGGGTCGCCGCCCCGTACGTTTTAACGGCAAAGGAGACCCGACTGCCCTAATCACCGATCGTATCCTGTGGCTCGAAGGACTGGAGCCTGGCTTCAATTGTGGAGATGATTTAGATAGTCGAAAACGGTACATATATATCCACGGTATTGGGGATGAATCTCATCTGGGCCGTCCAAATTCAAAAGGCTGCATACACGTGGGCTCAAAACAATTATTTCAACTGTATAACGCTGTTCCAGTAGGGACATTGGTATACATTAGTGAAAACTGACTTTTTCCAGAGCCTCTCACAGTTTACCCTATTCCCAGATGTCGCTAACAGAAGACATAGCCACCCTAGCTCAGGCCGCCAAGACTGCCTCCCGACAATTGTCCCGCATGGACACTGAAGAGAAAAACCTATGCCTAAACAGCATGGCAGATATTTTGGAGGCAGAGAAAGCTAGTATACAGGAGGAGAACAACAAAGATATGGAACTGGCCCAAAAATCCGGATTAGGCCAGGCCATGACAGACAGACTTTTGCTAAATGAAGGTCGAATTTTAGCCATGGCACAAGGTCTACGAGAAGTAGCAGGGCTACCTGATCCAGTCGGCAAAGTTCTTACAAAAATGAAACGCCCAAGCGGCCTAAAACTTAGGAAGGTTTCCTGTCCGATTGGCGTAGTGGTGATAATTTATGAATCACGTCCAAACGTAACAGCAGATGCCGCCGGCCTGTGCTTTAAGTCAGGTAACTCCACCATTCTAAGAGGCGGCAAGGAATCACTAAACTCAAACAAGATCATTGCCAAATACATGCTTAAGGCATGCCAATCAGTTTTCCCAAAATTCCCCCAGGGCGCCATTCAGGTTGTTCCTACAGCAAATCGTGAAGCTATCCCGGAACTCCTTTCATTAACCAAGCTGATAGACCTATGCATCCCCCGCGGAGGAGAAGGCCTAATCAAAACTGTAACCGAATGCTCTAAAGTACCCGTTATTAAGCATTACAAAGGCATTTGTAGCGTATATGTTGATAGGGAAGCTAATCTGGATAAGGCCATATCGGTAGTTGTTAATTCAAAAACTCACCGCACGGGCGTATGTAATGCCATGGAAACTCTCCTAATTGACTCAGTCATTGCTCCAGATCTATTACCCAGAATTGGAAAAGCATTAGCTAATAAAGGGGTTGAATTAAGGGCCTGTAATAAATCCAGAGCAATTCTTGGCGACGACCTAACCATTCCCACTAACGATACTGATTGGGATACTGAATACCTAGATCTCATCTGCTCTGTTCGCACAGTAGATGGAATAGAGGGAGCTTTAGAGCATATCAATACCCACGGCTCAGGACACACTGATTGCATTGTCACAGAGAATGAAAGTATTGCCGAACGTTTCCAAAACGAGGTCGATGCTTCGGCAGTATTTTGGAATGTGTCTACACGATTCTCTGATGGCGGCGAATTTGGCATGGGTGCTGAAATTGGCATCAGCACAGACAAAATTGGCGCCCGCGGACCAATGGGATTAGCCGAACTCACCACCTACAAATGGCTTGGCGAAGGAGATGGTCTGGCTCGCGCCTAATGAACGCTTCAGCTAAAGCAAATCATGTTCTTGAACAAGTCCCGGAAAGAGGACTATTTGCAGGCCATGAATGGCGAATAGCACCAGACCCCTTTCCTCTTAATCATGAACTCAGTCATGAACTAATGGGATTAGGGCGTATTTTACATAAATTTTATCAAGCTGCCGACCTCCTCTATCGACATAGCATAATAGATAAAGCCCCTGCTTGGGTGGCCGAATATCTGGAGAAAGGCAAACCGAAATACGTAATTGATCTGCAAAGAAAAGAGGCATTTAAAAACAATCTACCCCGAGTAATTAGGCCTGACATTCTACTAACAGAAGATGGATGGCATATTACTGAATTAGACAGCGTCCCGGGAGGCATTGGCCTCACTGCCTGGCTTAACCATGTCTACCCAAGCACATTAGGGGGTAAAAACGGTATGCTTGAGGGCTTTGCGGGTATATTCACAAAAAACGGAAATAAACACATTATAGTATCTGAAGAATCAAAAACTTATCGCCCTGAAATGGAGTGGTTAGCCAAAAATTTAAACGATAAATATACTGTTCGAGACTCCGATTTCACTGATTTTTCAGAGGGAGATACAATCTACCGATTCTTTGAATTATTCGATCTCCCCAATGTATCGGCGGCTGAAAAAATTTTTAATTATGCATCCAATAAATTAATCAACATTACCGCTCCGCCAAAATCTTATTTAGAGGAGAAAATGCTTTTCGCACTATTTTGGAACAGAAATTTGCAAGAATTTTGGCAACGTGAACTAGGAAACAAATATTTTCAACTACTCAAAAAGGTAATCCCACAAACTTGGATTATAGACCCTACCCCAATACCACCTCATGCAACCATCCCCCACCTAAATTTAACTAATTGGAATCAGCTCGCAGAACTTTCCCAAAAAAATCGACGACTCATTCTTAAGCTTTCCGGTTTTAATGAAAAAGCATGGGGTGCACGAAGTGTACGTTTTGGCGCAGACTTATCCCAATCTCAATGGGCTGAAGCGGTTGAAAAATCTATATCTGATTTTGATAAATCCCCCTGGATTTTGCAGGAATATAAAAAACCCAAATTAACTGAAAACGATTGGTATGATTTTAATACCAACACACTTGCCACTATGAAGGGTCGTGTACGTTTGTGCCCATACTATTTTGTACACGATGAAAAAGACACCAAACTAGGTGGAGTTCTAGCTACTATTTGCCCAGCAGACAAAAAGATCATTCACGGGATGCGCGACGCCATCCTCGCCCCCTGCTCGAGTAAGTAACTATTTATCGCTTGCCAACAGGTAGATCTGTAGGAGTTTCTCTTGAATATTGACCACGAATTATCTCGCGTTGAACTGAAAGATCAGCTGGGTCTATTACATGCAACTGTAAATAAGCATCAAAGGCCGGCTTTTCATAAAACCCAGCACCAAAAGGCTTAATCAACTCCAGACTAGGTTGAACTCTATTCCTAGTAGGCACCTTCTTTAACTCTCCAGCCCGCGGAACTGATGAGGTGGGTCTACTGTCTTTACCTCCCTTATTCTTTTCAGCCACCGAAGTGCTAGAACTAGTTGGCTTTAATGTTTCCTTTTTGTAACTGCCAAACTGAGGGGTATAATTTGATCCTGTACCGCGAGCTGAAACTTTCTCAGCCCCCGATTCCAGCATGGACTTCTGCTTATCAAGCTCCAAAGGAATTGTTTGGTCCCGAACTAAGACCTCCACCATCCCCTTTTCAACGTCAACCTTAATTACCTCGAC
>CACDBG010000058.1 GCA_902551155.1 uncultured Verrucomicrobiota bacterium
ATTTCACGTAAATAATCAGTTAGCTCCTCGGCTGTTCGCTTGGTGAGGGTGGTTACAAGAATGCGTTCCTTGGTTTCCACGCGTTGACGGCATTCCTCGATAAGATCATCGATTTGGCCTTTGAGGGGCTTGAGTGTGATAGTTGGATCCAGGAGTCCTGTGGGGCGTACGATTTGTTCAGCGACATGTGGCTTGGACCAGTTTAGTTCTTGTTCAGCAGGGGTAGCACTTAGGTAAATGGTTTGGTTTTGGTAGTCATTGAATTCTTCAAAATTAAGCGGTCGATTATCGAGGGCACTGGGTAATCTAAACCCGTGATCCACCAAGACCGTTTTGCGTGAGCGATCCCCGGCATACATCCCTCGTATTTGCGGAAGAGTTGCATGGCTTTCGTCAATTACCAAAAGGTAATCTTCGGGGAAAAAATCCATTAGAGTGTTTGGTTTGGATCCTTTTGGTCGCTGATTGATGTGGGCGCTGTAATTTTCAATACCACTACAATACCCCAGTTCTTCCATCATCTCCAAATCATACTCTGTACGCATTTTGATTCGTTGTGCTTCGAGTAGTTTATTTTCTTTTTCAAAATACTGAATTTGCTCACGCAACTCATTCCGAATAGTTTTCATGGCTGTTTTTATTTTGTCAGCTTGAGTTACGAACTGTTTGCCGGGGAAGATTGTGATGGATTCTAGAGATTCGGTTATCTTTCCAGTAAGAGGGTCGAAACGCTGTATTCGCTCTATCTCATCGCCAAAAAACTCAATTTTGATTCCATCCTCTGTTTGGGCTGGCCTTATATCTACAGTATCGCCTCGCACGCGAAAATGGCCTCGCTCAAATGCAATGTCATTTCTTGAATATTGTAGATCCACCAGTCTACTTAGGAGAGGGTCTCTGCCAATTTCCATGCCCTGCATCAGGGGAATCATTAATGCTTCATAGTCATCACGGTTGCCGATACCGTAAATACAAGACACGCTGGCTACGACAACGACGTCTCTTCGGCTAAGAAGTGAGCTCATCGTGGCGAGTCTCATGCGTTCGATATCTTCGTTTACCGAGGAATCTTTCTCGATAAATGTGTCTGTGCGGGGGATATAGGCCTCGGGTTGATAATAGTCGAAGTAACTGATGAAGTATTCTACTGCATTGTTGGGGAAAAACCCTTTCAGCTCAGCATAGAGTTGAGCAGCTAGCGTTTTATTGTGGGATATCACCAGGGTGGGGCGGTTGGTATTGGCTATTACGTTAGCCATTGTGTAGGTTTTGCCTGAACCCGTAACTCCAAGTAGCACCTGATGAGGTATGTTCTCCATCAGCCCCGCTGAAAGTTGGGCGATTGCGTCGGGTTGATCCCCGTTAGGGGGGTAAGGCTTGTGAAGCTCGAACATCCGTTGGTAAAGGTAAGGTTCTGGGTGGGGAGTGTCAATTGACTGAGGGATGGTAGGCGGGTAGCCTTTGGCGTGCCTGGTCCGGTAAAAAGTCTTTATCTACATGTCCCATTTTGCGCATCAAAGTGCTCCTATTGCGCTTTTTATTCCCACCCACCAAGTGGAGAGATGGTAAATAATTATGTTTCTGCTCTGTTACAGGAGTTAGAGCTAGTTGCCGATGATTTGGATCCAGTAACGATTTTTTTTGGCGGAGGTACCCCCTCAATATTGAATCTACGGCAATGGGAAAAAATTCTTAGTGCAATCCGCAGTTTTGGTCTGGCTAAGCCGGATGAATGGACGGTGGAATGTAATCCTGCAACGTTATCCAGAGATAAAGCAAAGCTGCTGTATGAAGCGGGCGTAACGCGTATTTCCATGGGGGTGCAATCAATGGATGCGGACCTTTTGAATCTGTTGGGACGAGTTCACTCCAGAGAGATGGTTTTTAAATCATATGATATTTTACGAAGCGCTGGGTTTAAGCGTGTGAATTTGGATCTAATGTTTGCTATTCCCGGTCAAACAATGGCTGTATGGAACAAGACTCTCCAAGAAATAATAGCAATGGCTCCTGATCATCTGTCTTGTTATGAGGTGATATATGAACAGGACACTCCATTATATGAACAGATGAAGGCTAATGAGTTTGACGTAAATGAAGACTTGGCGTGCGATATGTTTGAAGCACTGTTGGATTGTGCGTCAAAAAATGAGTTTCACCAGTACGAGGTAGCCAACTTTGCGCGACATTATGGTTCTGGAGATTTTGATATTCCCAGTGAGGCTTGCCTTCACAATGTAAATTATTGGCGGGGTGGGGATTATCATGGGCTGGGCCCTAGTGCTACCGGCTATGTGGGGGGGGCGCCGTACCACAAACGTTAGGAGCACTTCTCAATATTGTGATGCCTTAAAAGCAGGTGAACGCCAATTTGATGAGGAGGAGGAATTGGCACCCCTTAAACGAGCAGGGGAAACAGCTGCCTTTGGGTTGCGTATGAATAAGGGATGGTCTTTTGATGAATTTATTGAAGCCACAGGTTTTGACCTTCGAGAGCAATGGAGTGAAGCCATGGCAAACCTAGTTAAAAGGGGTTTGGGGGTTATGGAGGCTAACGCCTTCAGGCTTAATTCCAGAGGGTTGAGGTTTGCTGATTCTTCAGGAGGTGAGTTTTTGAAATGAATACAATGGAAAACTCAGTATTTCGTTATAATTCGAACTCAAACGGGTTTGTCATTAGTTCATCGCCAATTGTGCGTTGACACATAACTGAGGCCTGCCTATTTTCCGCGCTCCGGATTTCCGGGCGAACCTCGAAAGGCATCCAATGGCAAAAGCTAAAAAGTACGTTTACCACTTCAGTAAATCCAAGACGGACGGCAACGGAACCATGAAAGCGCTGTTAGGCGGCAAAGGCGCCAATCTCGCCGAAATGAGCAGTATTGGGGTTCCTGTTCCTGCTGGTTTCACCATTACGACCGAAGTTTGTACCTATTATTACGACAACGGTAAGAAATATCCCAAGACTCTTGATGCCGAAATCGAGGCAAATATTACTAAGGTCGAAAAGGCCATGGGTAAGAAGTTTGGCGACCTTGAGAATCCCCTCCTTCTTTCCGTTCGCTCCGGTGCTCGTGAGTCGATGCCCGGCATGATGGACACCATCCTCAATCTAGGTATCAACGACGAAGTCGTCGAAGCCCTTGCCAAGAAGACCGGCAATGCAAAGTTCGCCTGGGACTCCTACCGTCGTTTCCTCCAGATGTATGGAAGCGTCGTAATGGAAGTGGAAGCCGAAGCCGGTGAGCACCACGATCCTTATGAGGTTATTCTTGATAAAGCTAAGGCTAAGGCCAAGGTGGAGGATGATTCCGGTCTTAAGGAAAATGATCTTCGTGAAGTGGTTACTGCTTTCAAAGCGCTTATTAAGAAACGCTCAGGTAAGAACTTCCCTGAGAATCCGCGCGAGCAACTCAAAGGAGCCGTCACGGCCGTATTTAATTCCTGGCAAAACGATCGCGCCATTGTTTATCGTCAGAAGTATGGAATTTCTGCCGCATGGGGAACTGCCGTCAATGTTCAGGCTATGGTTTTTGGCAATACCGGTAAGAGTTCTGGAACCGGTGTAGCGTTTACCCGTGACCCAGCCACTGGTGAAAATGTTTTTTACGGTGAGTATCTTATTGATGCTCAGGGTGAGGATGTAGTTGCCGGTGTTCGTACACCGAAGCCCATTGCCAAGATGGCTAAGGATCTTCCTCGGTCCCATAAAGAGCTTTTAGTGACGCGTAAGAAGCTTGAGAAGCACTTCCGTGATGTACAGGACGTTGAGTTTACCATTGAAGAGGGAAAACTGTGGATGCTGCAGACCCGGAATGGAAAGCGTACCGGTTTTGCCGCCGTAAATATCGCTCTTGATATGGTTAAGGAGCGCCTTATCAAAAAAGAAGAGGCTATCCTCCGCATTCCTGCTGATGACCTTGGGCACCTTCTCGCCCCAATCTTTGACGCGAAGGCTGAGAAGGCTGCCAAGAAAGTAGGCAATGGCCTCCCTGCTGGTCCTGGTGCGGCATCCGGAAAGATTTATTTTTCCGCTGAAGATGCGGTGAAGGCCGCTGCCAAAGGTCAGAACGTGATTCTTGTCCGCCAAGCCACTTCTCCGGAAGATCTTCGCGGGATGATCGCGGCCGATGGAATTCTTACCACTGAGGGCGGGGCTTCCTCACATGCTGCTCTGGTTGCCCGTCAGATGGGTAAAGTCTGTGTTTGCGGAGCCCACGGTATGACTATCGACTACTCCAAGAAAACGCTCTCCGGGAACGGCGTCACGCTAAAGGAGGGTGGTGAGCTTTCCTTGAACGGATTCGTTGGAAACGTTTACAAGGGCAACATCAAGTCTTCTCCTTCTCAGGTCATTCAGGGTCTCATCGAGAATAAGGCTGCAGCCAAGCGTTCTGACACTTACAAGAAATTCATGGAGCTCATGAGCTGGACTGACAAACTTCGTAAGCTCGGTGTCCGTACTAACTCGGACACTCCGGAGCAGGTGCAGCAGGCCATAAAATTTGGAGCTGAAGGCATTGGCTTGACTCGCGCCGAGCACATGTTCTTTGAGGGAAACCGCATTGACGCTGTTCGTGAAATGATCCTCGCTGATGACGATGCTGGCCGCGCTAAGGCGCTTAGGAAGATTAAGGTCTTCATGAAGAAAGACTTCATTGGAATCTTCAAGTCACTCGAAGGTCTTCCGGCTACCATTCGACTTTTGGATCCACCTCTTCACGAATTCATTGGGACGATGGATGCTGCTCAGAAGAAGGATCTGTCCAAAAAAATTGGGATGAGCGCTCCTGCGATCACTAAGCGTATTCACGCTCTTCACGAGGAGAACCCAATGCTGGGGCATCGTGGTTGCCGACTGGGTATTAGTTACCCCGCTGTTACTGCAATGCAGGTTGAGGCTATCCTTGAGGCTGCTCACGAGGTGCAAAAAAAGGGAACTAAGGTTCTCCCCGAGATTATGGTTCCGCTCGTAGCCTATGCGCGTGAACTTGAACTACAGAAGAATGTAATCGACACCACTGCAGCTGAAGTTCGAAAGAAGCTGGGGCTTAAGAAGGGGCAGCTGAAATATACCGTCGGAACCATGATAGAGATTCCTCGTGCTGCCATTACCGCTGAGGAAGTAGCCAAACACGCTGAGTTCTTTTCCTTTGGAACCAACGATCTTACACAAACCGGACTCGGGCTTTCCCGTGATGACTCCTCCAGCTTCCTGCCGACCTATCAGGATGAGGAAGTTCTCAATAATAACCCATTTGCTGGCCTCGACCAGGAAGGGGTAGGCAAGCTTGTTGAAATAGGTGTTAAAGGCGGTCGTAAGACTGAGAAGAAACTCAAGATTGGTATTTGCGGTGAGCACGGTGGTGATCCTGATTCTGTGAAGTTCTTCCATCGTACAGGGCTCAATTATGTTTCCTGTTCGCCATTTCGTATCCCTATTGCCCGGCTTGCTCTTGCACAAGCTGCGCTCGAGGAAAAGGGGATGGCTCGTGGTGAAGTGAGCTAAGTTCTGACGATATAAAAAATTCAAGACCCGGCCGTAAAAGTGGCCGGGGTTTTTGGGTAATGCGCTTTCTTTTTTATCGGATCATGAGAGCTCCCTAGCGGGGTTTGCTGGGATTTACAGGTAAAGGAGAGGCGACTTAGTTAGGCTTTGAATGTTTTTTCGTTGGTTATGCCCTAATTACCGTGAAATTTAATTCATCTATTTGCTGTTGTGCTTCATTTAAGCTGCTTGGCCCGCAAGCGGTTTCATCTTCAGGTTCCAAAGCAACTTTTTCAGCCAAACGCTTCTCCAATGCAGTCATCTCTGGGAGTGATTGCCCCTTTTTAGACTCCTCTTCCTTTGACTCTTTCTTTTTAGTCATTTTATCCCAGAACCTCATTCTTCATTCTTGGCAATCTTTAATTCGATCCGCAAATCTCTGAGCTGCTTCGCCTCTACCGCTGCGGGACTATTAGTCATTAAGCAGGCTCCTTTAGCCGTTTTCGGAAAAGCAATTACGTCTCTAATACTATCAGCATCGCAAAGTAACGTAATTAACCGATCAAACCCCAAAGCAATACCACCATGCGGGGGACAACCGTACTTAAACGCCTCAAGCATATACCCAAACCGGGTCTGGGAAACATCTGAAGACAACTGAAGAACCTCTTCAAAAACTGTTTTTTGAACCTCGGGTTTATGTATTCGAATTGATCCACCTCCTAATTCTACTCCATTAACCACAATATCATAGTGCTGACCACGAACGGATTTTGGATCACTTATCAAACTAGGTATATCTTCTTCTACCGGTGAAGTAAATGGATGATGACTAGAATACCATCTGTTCATCTCCTTATCAAAAGCGAGCAGCGGGAAATCAACCACCCATAAAAAATTGAACCGATCCTTAGGGACCGTCAACTTCCCAAGGTCCTGCAATTTTTCAGCTGCATATAAACGAATTTTACCGAGAATCTCACAGGCATTAATCCATTCATCTGCAGCAAAAAGGATTAAATCCCCCTCTTCAATATTTAATTTATCCTGGAGCGCCGCTTTTTCCTCCTCACTAAAAAACTTTACGATGGGCGATTTCCATTCACCATTTTCCACTTTTATAAAAGCCAACCCTTTAGCGCCAAAACTTTTGGCCGTGTCAGTCATGGCCTCCATCTGCCCCTGAGTCACACAAGCATACCCCTTTGCGTTTAGCGCCTTTACCACACCACCATTAGCCACCACACCACTAAAGACCTTGAATTCACTGGAGGCAAAGTTCTCCGTAAAATCCACTATCTCTATTTCAAATCGTGTATCTGGCTTGTCACTACCCCATCGATTCATAACCTCTTTATAGGGTATACGAGGAAAAGGTGTGACTATATCGTAGCCCAAAGCAACCTTCCACACCCGCCTCAGATAAGCCTCTATTAATTCATATATGTCATCACGGTCAATGAAAGACATCTCAATATCAACTTGAGTGAACTCAGGTTGACGATCAGAGCGAAGGTCTTCATCGCGATAACATCGAGCCAACTGAAAATACTTGTCGACTCCTGAACACATCAGAATCTGCTTAAACTGTTGTGGAGATTGAGGTAAGGCATAGAATTCACTAGGCGATATGCGACTTGGCACGAGAAATTCTCTTGCCCCTTCCGGAGTTGATTTAAAAAGAGTAGGTGTTTCTACCTCAAGAAAACCCTGCTCTTCCATAAACACTCTCGTTGCTGTTGCCACCTTACTACGCAACTGCATATTCCGCATAATCTCGGGACGCCTTAAGTCGATATATCGATACTGAAGCCTAAGTTCCTCGTTGACTCTGGCGGCCACCTCCGGATCATCGATTTGAAAAGGTAATACAGAAGCCTCATTATCTACCTCCATTGAAGCGATAAGCACCTCTATTTGACCTGTTGGAATTTTACTGTTTTCAGTTTCGCCTGGCCGTTGACGCACCTTTCCGGAAATAGTGATGACACTCTCAGCGTGTAATTTTGAGGCTACCTCAACAAAACAAGAATCTGTCTCCTGCGGATCAAACACCAATTGAGTACGGCCTTCGCGATCGCGCACATCGATAAAGATCACTCCGCCTAAATCCCGACAGGAATGAACCCAGCCCGATAAGATAACATCCTCTCCAGCTTGTTCTAAGCGCAACTCGTTACAATGATGGGTTCTCTTCATCAATTTTTACCATTTCTGGGAAAATGGAGGCGGATAGTGGCTGAAACATGGCAAAAATCAAAGTTTTTTCAGCAGCTAATGAAATGACAGCCTGGCCTAGTGTTGAACCGCCCAGAGAAAGATAAACCTAACATTATATGAACTATCTGGACTCGTTCCAGAGGATTCTCAAATTATGAGTCTGACGACAAGCCACCACCAAGTCTGGCCTTTTATCGCCGTTAAGATCTCCGGATTTTATATCTTCAACAGCAGTTTCCTTCCCGCTTAATTGATAGGTCTTCCATTTAGTATATAATTCGTTCTGGGGGACATATAACCTTACACCCGGAACACCTGGTGTATTCATTCCTCGCCAACCAGCCACCACCTGCCCGCCTCCCGTTCCGAGAAAATCTGCAACAACTAGGGCATGACCATCCTTGAGGGTTTCATCCAAGACACGTCTTTGCCAAATGAATCCACCGGTCTTGAGATATACCGCCACTGTACTTCCATGCTTTGGCTCGATAGTGGCAAAAAAACGTCCGCCTTTTACTGTTACTCCATCACGGACTTCACCAGCATAATTGTGACTGAATTGCATGTACTTCCATTTTCCTCCCCTATCACGACCAAACCAATATACCCCATTTAAGCCTGCTTGTAAGAACTCTTCCCGACCATCCCTATCCCAATCAATTGGGTGAAAATTATGACTATCCTTCATGAAATTTGAAATTAACGTTCGCTTCCATTCCTTTGAAGGATTTTTTGGCGGATGGTAGGACCATACTTTAGATCCTTGTTTTCTACCATCGTCACCTTTCGGCCCATACAAAGGCTTAACCAC
Source organism: uncultured Verrucomicrobiota bacterium (assembly GCA_902551155.1). Taxonomy (GTDB): domain Bacteria; phylum Verrucomicrobiota; class Verrucomicrobiia; order Limisphaerales; family UBA1100; genus UBA1100. The sequence goes on from CACDBG010000058.1 coordinate 8,520, forward strand.
AAGCTCATACTTACCCTTTCCTGATTTAATCCAATGCATGCGGTGAGTGCTGGGTTCATGTGGAAGCTGGATAGGTAGCCAATTTCCCTTTCTATTCACAGAAGGCTTCAAATAAAAAACCGCACCAGATTTTTCAGCATTGTTAGATTCTCCGATATTCCATTGCCCCCCAACGGCTATCTCGGCCATCCCATCACCATTAATATCACGGGCAGCAATACAAACATGATCTCTCCGTGTCAGATGTCCAACAATCTGGTGCCTTTTCCAGCTAGGATTCTCATACCATACAATTTTATCTCGATCACAAAGGATAATATCATTCTTCAGATCGCCATTCATGTCAGCTAATTGCAAGCCATATCCGACGCCTACTTTAGAATCTATTTCCTCGGCACGAAACTTTGGCTCAACAGCATTGACGGTAAAAACTAAGAGAACAAAATATATAC
>CACDBG010000059.1 GCA_902551155.1 uncultured Verrucomicrobiota bacterium
ATGTGATGGGTCTTGATGGCATCTCTCATTTTCGCAGCGCCAGAAATCTGGCCGCCATGCCCAATCTGATGGATACTCGTTTTCTGCTCATTCTCAGGCAGGGAGGTGATGTCGGTGCCCAAGTCGTCAATGGTGTAGGTAACGACGTTGGTCAGTCCCGCCGCGAGCGCTCCTACGATGACATCGGTGAAGGCGGCCTGCTTCTGGGGAAGAGTTGCATCTGCTCCACCATCAGCGTGGACAGGATCAATGTTCGGCAGGTGTTTTTTAATCTTGGCACCCAGCGACTCAACCTTGGCGCTGCGGTCACGGATGGACTGGAGCGAATCGACCTGACCGCTGATCTTGAGACGCTCATCACCGTCCAACCCTTTGAGTTGGCGACTTTCCTTGTCATGCAAATAGTCAAGCAGAGCTCTGTCGGAAGCGGCTTCATCGGTATTGGTGACGGACTTGAACAATTCCTGATAGGCAGTCATGGGATCAGCGTAACAGTAGTTGCGCTGCTTTGCCGCCGGAGCGGAATAGCCGGAGACTATACCAGTCCTGTGATCACGCCCATGGGGCACCGCCAGTGACATCTCAACGTGACCGAATGGAGAGGGGAAGAGCTTTGCCAACTCGAAATCAACAGTCGCCCACTTGATGTTGCTGAGGATGTCGCGTCCGGCTTTGTAGGCGCCCATGCAACCAGAATAGGAATAGTGTCCACCTCCGCTGACTGACATCGAGATGCCGTGCAGGATGGTCATATTCTCCTTATGATCATTCAGCCCTTTCAGCCAGTCGGGCAATTCATGCTTAGCCAAATCCACCTCGAATGCCTGCTTCTCCTTGTGCTTTTTCAACTCTTTACCGGAAAAGGAGGGCAGTCCAAATTGCGTAGGCAAGTTTCCGTTGGACTTACGGATGAATACGAATCGGTGAAGGTCAGCACTTGGACCCTTCGCCGGCGCGGCCATGAGGTGATTGAATGAAGGAGTCAGCGCAAGGCTGGCAGTCCCCAACGCCGTTCTCTTCAAAAGTTCTCGTCGGCTAATCAACATAGTCTAGTCTCTGATGTTGCGTTTGCGGTAAATAAATGAGTCGGATGTTAACAGTGAAACGATCACTTCGTCGAAGCTGCCGTCATTATCTACGTAAGCCCTATCGGCGTCAATTAATGTCTTGGAATCCGACAGCATTTCATTGCGTCCCAAAAAGTAGCGAAAGGCATGACGGATGATGGACTGGCGCACCTTTTCCGACTTCGCCAGTCGATCGATCAAGTCGAACGCATCTTCGACGTTGCCGTCCAGTTTCGGGTTACCCGTCCCTTTGAGCACACCACGTGGATCAACGGGCAATGTCTTGTAAACCGCGAGTGAGGCGCCAAAAGCGTTTACTTCATCCCGTTTGGCCTCCTTGAGAAGGTTTTCCGGATGTTCCAGACTTTCCTCGGTTCGGAAACGGCCGAAGTCATCGTAGATTTCGAGGGGAAAGCCAAGCGGATCCATCTTTTGATGACAACGCCAGCAGTATGTGGCACCGGTTCGTTTTTCCATCCGCTGGCGAAGTGTCTTTTGATGGTCTGGAGGAATAACTGCATCCACTGTGATTGGCACGTCGGGGATTGTCCCGGCCAACAGCTTTTCGCGAATCCATTTTCCGCGATGAATCGGATCCGTCTCCAAATTTTGCGCGTGAGCAATCAACCAGGCGGGATGGGTCAAAATGCCTTTGCGATTAGGGATGGTAGCCGGCTGGACGGGCGGATAATTCCATTTTTTCCAGTCAATATTCCAGTACGAAGCAACCTGCTCACCGCGCATCTGTTGCCCGGTACGTCCCAACACGTTTCCACCGTGCCAAAAGCCCATGGACACCTTCATGTAAGGCATACCGTTGGCTTGTCCTACACTGAAATGACTTTTCAATACGGGCATCATCCTTTTCAGGGTGTTCAGAAGTGACTTGTTATCACCCCCACGGGCCTTGCGGAATTCCCAGATCGTCAACATGAACTCCCTATGGGGGGCGACGTCGTCTGGCTCCCATGTTTCCCAGTCGAATTTCCTAAAATACTCGTAAACCTTTTTCAGTTCATCCGATCCAGCCTTCATCGCTTGGTTGTCGCCTGAATGGTATAGGTAAAACTTCTTGGTCGTAAGAAGCTCTTCAAAAACGAGTTCATCCTTTTCAAGAATGTACTCAACCAACATGTCCGCCTCGTCGATCAAGCGGCTGACCGCTTGCTCGTGACGTCCTGCACCGAAACGCGAGTCATCCTTGAAGACGTCCTGTGCCTTGGGGTAGCCAAAAAATTCCCTAAAGAATCGCAACTTGCGGATCGGCTGGTCGGTAACGCTTGCGTTGAGATTGGCCGCCTGAACGTTTTCGTCGATGATGCACCACTGGTCGCGGCGGCTCAGAACCCGGCGAATCTCACGTTCGTAGTCCTTGCGAGAATTCAAACGACCCTCTTCCGCTGCCTGAACCAGAGCTTCATCCGGACTCGCATCGGTCAACGCGTAGGCCAAAGCATAGCTCGCGTTGCGTGGCGACATCATTCGCCGACCGTGCTCGTCCGGCTCGCCCTCTCCAAACTCGTTGCGATAGGCAAACTCAGTGCTCAGCAGAAGCGACTCAATAAGCTTCGCAATTGCCTTCTGCCGATCAAGTTTGGAGGCGTACAGTTTGAATTGTTTGATGTTTTCAGCCAGCTCCGAATCCGTCGGATTGCGTTCGAAGATTTTTGTATATAACTCCATGAGGAACGGAGCCATCAAGGCTTCATCTGTGCCTCCAGCGGATTCCCGTTCAGCCCTGAATGCCGCCTGCCAGTCCGCTAAGCACTTCTCGATGATCTGGTGATGCCGATCGCCCTGCTTGCGATGCTTCTTGATAGTGCTGGTGACAACCGCCATCTCGGTATCATTGAGCGGCACGTACTTCGGCCTGCCGAATTTTCCATTTTTGACATGGAGGTAGAGCTTGCTCATATCCCATGTGTCGTAAAAGAGCTTCATGGTTGTAATGCGGTTTTCGATGCGGTAGTTGGTAACCCCCTCCCTGTACCAGTCTATCTCGCATTGATGGATGATGTTGTTAAATTCAGCAAGATTGGCTTCACTATAAGGAGCCCAAACCGGCTTTCCGCTTCGATCCAATTCAGATTTTTCTCTAATTTCGTTGACCTTGAAAGTAGTGCGTTTGTAGGTGGCAACGCCCTGTAGTATGGCTCGGATATCCTCTTGGTTGAAACGGCCTAGAAAGTCTAGGTTGTCATGCCTCTTCTGTATGCCACCGGTAGAACGCTTCGGTGGTCCGGGATAGGGGATTTCCTTTCGGACAAACCTGGGGAGGAGATTTTCATGCTCCTCACCATAAATATCATTGAGCAGACGCTCCAGAAAGGAATAGGTCCTCAGGAACCGTTCGCGTGAACGCAGTGTATCGCGGTGATCCAGTTCGCTCTTCATTAGCGCGTGCATTGCCGGATAGTGCGCCTTCATTGTTGCCTCGGAGGACATGTGTCCCGCAACCCGCTTGGCATTACCCACCATCGTCAACAGGTGGCCTGTCGTAAGCCGCTTGTGGGAGCTATATCGAACGCCTACCTTTTCCGGAAGCAAATAGGGGTTGGTTATCGTCCTGCGGAATTTGTTCCCGCGCTCTGTTTTGGGGCTCCAGTGAACGCCGCTATCACCCTGCACTGACTGAGCGGTTCCGTAGATTGTCCGTGTCGGATGATAATTCAGCAAACGATTGATTTTCTCATTAAAGATGAATTCGCTAATCAACCATCGCCGATCCAGCGTGTAGCCAGTCGCTTCGGCGTACTTACCAGAGAACAGATCCTCGTGAGATGTTACGTTTCCATACTCAAACCGTCGCAGTTTTTCAGCCAATGCCTTCGCCGCCTTGCCGGTCAGTTGGCCATTTAACCACTGCAGCAAAATCTTTCGGTCAGCTTCATTCGGCTGCTTGGCCTTCTCGGGTGGCATTTCAGCAAGTCGGATGACTTCCTGCGCCTTGCGGAACAGCTCTTGGCGATCGACTGCGTCGATGGTCTCCAAAGAGTCCAGCCGAAGATCGCCCTTTTGTTTCTCGGGACCATGACACGATACGCAATAATTATTCAGGGCGCGCGTCGCTTGCTCGTGCAAATCTGTCGGGTCTATCTTTGAATTGGAAATCCTATCGTTTGCAGGATCAGCCTGTCCAAACAGCTGCACGGAATACACAGCCAATAGACTCATCAAACCACATAGACCCAAAGTGCGACCTTCCCTATTCATCTCTAATTCTGTTTATATCAGCAGATACTGGATATGGTCTACCTTTTTCAGGATCTAGGGTTTCGTAACTTAATGGTGAATAAAATTTGGTGCGTCCTGCTTTGATCTTGAAAAAGAGGAAATTAAAAAACTTTAACAATCGTCACACTGGCTGATTCTCTGAACTACCTACCTCTTGGCATATAGAATCCTTGGAAAGGAACCCCGCCGCGCCGTTATTTCCTCAACCGTACCCACAAGAAGCGACGCAGCGAGGTTTAGCGCGCTATTTTTTAATTTCGCACAGGTGGCAAATCGGTCCGCAGCAAATAGGTTAGAAGTTCCAAGAATTAGCTTTGACCGATGTACCTCATCTCTGTGGCTGCAGGTTTCAATTAAACACTTTTGAACATCGAATTTAAAAGTACAGTTTTTCTCCCAGAGAAACCGCTTTAACTAGGCCCCTAACCTAAAAGGGCCCCATGCCGCACACCTCGCAAGGTTGGGCGAAGCTCATTAGCCCCACATCTCACCATGATCACCTCAAAAATTGCTATCCCAAATAGAATTACGTCAGCTCGGTTCGCCGGAAGACCTATTAGGTTCCTCCGCTGTTCCAAATTCATCATCCATAGCCGATCATTCAGAGACTGAACCTCATCCAGAGTAAAACTCAGCACTTCCAACTCCTCGGCAGGCAAATCTTCTACCTCCTTAAAAATACATGAGAGAAAAACTGGTGTCCCTCCCGCTCCCACTAAGGTTTTTGGCAATGGAATATTGGCTATTTTCAAATCAAGATGCTCCTTAAAAAAATTATCTAAATAATCGATGATCTTAGTTCGCTCTGGAGCAGTTGGCAGATCACTCACCGGCAATTGCTCTAGCAGTCTAACCGTTCCAATCGGAAAACTAGACTGAGCACACACATCACCTCCCTCAGCAATCAATAGCTCCGTACTCCCTCCACCCACATCAACAATTGTCAATGGTACGCTATGAAAGTCCGGGTGACTTCGCACCCCTCTCAACACCAACTCAGCTTCTTTCTCTCCTTCAATGATTGTTAAAGACAAATTGATATCGCGAAATGCCTCAATCAAATCTATCCCATTACGTGCTTCCCGAGCCGCACTGGTGGCCACCGCCTTCACTTCAACCACACCAAACCGCCTAGCCTTTTCTGCAAATTGCCCTGCAACAAATGCCGTTTGCTTGATCGCCTCTTGTTCTAATCTACCCGTCTCAAATACACCTCGACCCAAACGTGTTTGCTCTCCTTCATGAACAAGGGATTCCACAACCCCATCATTCACCTCAGCAATCAGTAACTTTACTGAATTACTACCCACATCAATAATTGCCCGTCGGTTTTGGGTTTGGTATTTGCCTGAGTTATTCATAAGATTTGCCGCGCGTGCTGGCTTACCTCTTCATCCAGAATCTATTTGAGCCCGATAAGCAACTATTTTTCGGATGTGTTGTTGTTACGGTCGTAATTTCCATTGTTTTACACGAGCTTGCCCATGGCTGGGCAGCCATCTGGCAGGGCGACGACACGCCGCGCGTAATGGGCCATATGACTCCTGATCCATTGGTCCACATGGGCGGCTTTTCACTGCTAATGCTTGTACTGGTTGGATTAGCATTTGGCGCCATGCCCGTTAACCCCAGGAACTTTCGGAGTAAATATGGCGATGCACTCGTATCAGCTGCAGGTCCAGCGATGAACTTCCTACTCGCATTTATTGCCCAATCGGTACTAGCCATTTGGTTAAGCACTCAAGGTGTAGCAAACGAGGGACCCGGATTGAACGGTCAATCCTTACTTCTCGTATTTGCCTATATTAATATTGCCCTAGGCCTCTTCAACCTACTTCCTGTCCCACCATTGGATGGATCCTCCATTCTCGGAAATTTCGTTCCATCCTACAAACGCTGGATGGACTCCCTTGGAAACCCCATGTTTATTTTCTTTATTCTTTTCATCGTTTTAATGAACGCACCTCCTCAATACACACCATTTGGAATTGCATTAACCTTTGGCGCAATATTCACGGCATTTTTTGGACCTGAAGCACTTCAAGCTTATATTAAATTGTACGAAATCACGTTATAATCAGGCAACGACTTGCGTCGATAAAACTCTGCAGGCATAATACGCACCCCCATGAGTAAAGAACCCATTCGTGTTGCTGTAACCGGTGCCGCCGGCCAAATTGGCTATGCCCTACTTTTTCGGATTGCCTCGGGCCAAATGTTTGGCCCGGACCAACCTATAGCATTAAACCTTATCGAAATTGAACCGGGCATGGCAGCGCTTGAGGGCGTATGTATGGAGCTGGATGACTGTGCCTTTCCGCTCCTGACTGATATCGTCGCTACGGCTGACTTGAACATCGGTTTTAACGGTGCAAACTGGTCTCTACTCGTGGGAAGTGTTCCCCGCAAAGACGGAATGGAACGAGGAGATTTACTGGGCATAAACGGCAAAATATTCACCGGACAAGGGCAGGCCATCAATAATAACGCCGCCAACGACGTGCGTGTGTTGGTAGTTGGAAACCCCTGTAATACCAACTGCCTGATCGCCATGAATAACGCACCGGACGTGCCAAATGACCGATTCTTTGCCATGACACGCCTAGATGAAAACCGCGCCAAAACACAACTCGCCCAAAAGGCCAGTGTGCCCGTCAGCAGCGTTTCCAACCTCTGCATATGGGGCAACCATTCGGCCACCCAATACCCAGATTTCACCAACGCCAAAATTAATGGTGCCACCGCCACTGATACCATTACCGATCGAGAATGGCTTGAGGGCGAATTCATCAGCACCGTCCAAAAACGCGGCGCGGCCATCATTAAAGCACGGGGTCTCTCCAGCGCCGCCAGCGCTGCCAACGCCATTGTAGATAGCGTCCGCTCAGTGACCGAGCCCACCGATGAAGGCGACTGGCACAGTCTGTGCATTTGCTCTGATGGCAGCTACGGCGTGGAAGAAGGCCTCATCTCCTCCTTCCCCATGCGAAACACTGGAGGTGAATTGAGTATCGTGCAGGACATCCCTATTGATGACTTTAGCCAAGGGAAGATAAATGCCACGGTGAATGAGCTCAAAGAAGAGAAAACTTTAGTCTCCGATTTAATACCCAGCTAACAACCATGTCGGAACTGGCCAGCTACATCGATCACACTCTGCTCAAGCCGGATGCCACCCGGGAGCAAATTGAGCAATTATGCACAGAAGCGGCCGAACATCAGTTTGCCAGCGTATGTGTCAATGGCAGCCGCGTAGAGTTAGCGTATTCCCTATTGGAAGAGAGCGATGTACAAGTTTGCACCGTGGTGGGCTTTCCGTTGGGTGCAATGGATGCTGATGCCAAACGATACGAAACAGAAGCTGCGGTCGATGCCGGCGCCAATGAAATTGACATGGTAATGAACATCGGACGATTTAGAGATGGGGAACGTGACTATATCGTACGTGAGATTCGCGATGTGGTGGAAGCTGCTGATGATCGTGTCGTAAAAGTAATCCTCGAAACCTGCCTGCTTACCAGCGATCAAATTGAAAAAGCCTGCAAACTCGTGGTGCAGGCACAGGCGCATTTTGTCAAAACCTCCACAGGTTTCGGAAATGCTGGAGCCACACTGGAACACGTCAGACTTATGCGTGAAACTGTTGGGCAATTTGCAGGAGTGAAAGCCGCTGGTGGCGTACGCAACTCCGAGGATGCTCGCGCCATGATCCAAGCCGGAGCTACTCGAATTGGCACCTCAAATGGAATAGCGATTGTATCTGGTGATTCTGCTAATGACAGTTATTAGAAGCTCTTCCAGTTTACTGCGGTATTGAGTTGAGGTCGTTTTTATATTAGTATCCTACTCTGACTCAGCACTCAAATGGACCTTAAATTTCCATGCCCAACGTGTAAAACCCCGCTGACTGTGGATGATACTGCCGCAGGACAAGTATTTGCCTGCCCTGCTTGCCAAGCCGAAGTCAGAGTTCCCGCGAGCCAGCCGACACAAAAAGGCAACACTCCAGCTCCCCAAGCCTCAGGCGGATCAGGGGTAGCACCTCCTCCTGCTAGTAAGTCTCATGCCATGCCACCACCTTCGGGAAGCAGTAAATCATCTGCCTCCCCGCCGCCGCCATCTTCAGTAAGTTCTAGCCCTCCGCCTCCGTCATCCGAACAGTCGAATTTAGCCCCAGAAGATGCCGTTTTGGATGAACCTGAAGCGGGCAGTTATTCCTCAGGCTTCTTGGCTCGCATCATTGATCAAAAAATGGCGCAACTTCGAACAACCACCAACAGCTTTTT
>CACDBG010000060.1 GCA_902551155.1 uncultured Verrucomicrobiota bacterium
GAGTCAAAGAGGAAATTGAAGAACATGCCGCAAGTTTGCATTTGTTGCCTTTGGCTGAACGGGAGGTAAGGGTTGGGGTTTTTTCAAAAGTGAGCCTGGCGGTAATTATTTTTGCCGCCGCCATCGCCTTGAGTATGTTTAAAATTATGCCAACAACCCTTTCTTTTATCGGGGCAATTTTGGCTTACATATTTCTGGGTATTCTTCCCTTACGTGATTTGTATAAGGAAATTGATTGGCCGGTGATCGTGCTTTTGGGAGCCATGATACCTGTTAGTCAGGCTCTTCAGGACACGGGTTTGACTGATAAAATTGCGGTCTATGCTAATTCCCTCATGAATAGTAGTCCCAATCTTCCGGAATGGAGCATTCTTGTGTTTTTAATGGTACTGACTATGTGTTTATCAGATGTAATTAACAATGCTGCTACTGCATTGATCATGGCACCTATTGGAGTCGGGATTGCTGTACAACTTGGGGTAAGTCCAGACCCATTTTTGATGACAGTGGCGGTAGGGGCTTCCTGTGCTTTTTTAACTCCAATCGGCCATCAGTGTAATGCATTAATACTGGGGCCCGGCGGATATCGATTCGGTGATTACTGGAAAATGGGGCTACCGCTTGAAATATTGATTGTCGGGGTTTCAATTCCACTAATCCTTTACTTTTTTCCCATGACTCGCGTCTTGTAAAGCAAAGGGCTCTTGCCGCTGGGCCTTGCTTGGTGTTTGCTACCGTCTGCCCATGATGATTCACGTAATGCGCGACGGCCAACAGTTTGGCCCTTATACGCTGGAAGATCTGAATGCTTATTTAGCACAAGGTTCTTTATTGGCTACCGATCAGGCTTGGTGGGAGGGGGCTCCAAGTTGGGTGCCGATGAATCAGGTTCCTGGAGTTCAGCTTCCCGGCATAGATCAACCCCAACCTGTTGCGGTGGAAATGACGCCAGAGGCGGCGGCTGTGGTCAGTCCTGAAGTTGCAGTAGCCGAAGGGGGCTCCTCTGCTGGCTTAGTTTCTGCACTTGCCGGGAAAAAGAAAATTCTCATTATTGCAGGATCCAGTGTTGGAGTAGCAGCGTTTGCAGGCGTAATTCTTTTTGTATGGCCAGGTTTACTAAAGGATGATGGAGGGGGAGATCCATCCAATTCCCAAGCTTCAAGCCAGACTGGTGGCAATGCAGGTGGGGGAACTTTCGGCGAAGTGGTCGAACCCATTTTTAAGAAAAGTAACTGTTATGATTGTCACAGCAGTTCGGGAGGCAAGGTAAGGTCCAAATTGGATCTTGATAAACCGGAATCAATTAAGGATAAAATCGATACTTTCGTTGAAAAACTAGAATCCACAGATCCTGATGAAGTCATGCCTCCGCCAGATGATGGAATGAAGCTTAACCCTGATGAAATTGCAAAAGTAAAAGCTTGGATTGCCGGTGGGGCAAAATTTTAGTCTGTCAGTTATTCGGATGCCGGGCTTTTTGGAGTAGTATATGAGTGGTATTTCAAAGCCTTATTGATGTTGATTCACATACAACGCGATGGTCAGGAGTTTGGACCCTATACTCTTGAAGATTTGAATAAGTATTTGGCAGAGGGGTCACTACTGGCGTCAGATCTGGCCTGGTATGAGGGGTTGCAAAACTGGATCCCAATGGAACAGGTACCCGGGGTGAACTTGCCGTCATCAAATTTTCCTATTGCTCAAGAGGTAGGAATTGCCGGCACCACAGTCCGTTCTATTAGCACAAAGAAAAAAATATTCATTGGTGCATCAATTGGAGTGCTAGTTGTCGGCGTAGGATTGGCATTTGGTTTTGGCTGGATTGGCGGCGGTGAGAATGGGCCTTTAAATCGATCCCAAAATCAGTCAGATTCGGAGGCCAAGTCTGTAGCGCAAGAATCTTCTTCAGAGGCTGATAATATTTCATTTTCTAAAGTTGAGCCGATATTTCGCAAATACCGATGCATGGAATGTCATAACTCCAAAGAAAGTAATAAGGTAGAAGCTGAGCTAGATTTTTCTTTTCCGGTCTCTACGCGGGCTTTCACCTCACCCAATCAAGCGGGTAACCCATCTACGGCTCCCTTGGTATTGGCGATTACCCCAGGTGCTGGGCGGCCCATGCCACCCAACGGGCCGATGATTTCAAAAAATGAAGTGAAGGTAATCGAGGAATGGATAGCGGCGGGAGCAAAATTCTAGTTCCCGCTATTACGTAATTGGTCGATGCTTTGGCGTAAGGGTTTTAAATCAGGATCGGTGGCAGCAGCCATTTTTACCGCTTTAGAATCAATGCTCAATGCCGATTCAAATTGCTGGGCTGCTTCCTTAATTCGTCCGAGTTGAGATAGGTAGCAAGCAAGATTATATGGGATAACCCATTGATCGGAGAATAGATTTTGGGCAGGTTCTAATTGCGTGAAAGCTTCTTCAGTTTGATTTAATTCATGTAAGGCGAAAGATCGATGTATCCATCCAGCTGGCTGGTCAGGAGCTGACTCTACGAGTAACTGAGCTGTTTTCACGCAGTTCTTCCAGTTCTTTTCCTTCGCAGATAAATTCCACCAAAGTTCCAAGACTTTTGGGTGATTGCGTTGCGGACTGGGAATGAGCTCCAGTTCAGAGCGTGACTCATTCAAGTTGCCTAAATCCAGCCAGCCTTCAGCTGCTCGAAGGTGATGCATGTCAGATGGATTTAGTATGTGCATGTTACTGCAAAAATTACTGGGTTTTATAATAGACCCCGCAACTGTCTCTACGCTACCCTTGGGTAGACGTATCCGTGACTCAATATACTCCTTAAATCTCATTATGCAAAACTCCAATGAACCTTCTTTCCGGGAAAATGTGGACCTCATGTTTGATCGAGCGGCAGCCACGCTTGATCTTCCTCTTGGACTAGCCGAGCAAATACGTACTTGCAACTCGGTTTATCAGGTTAAATTTGGCGTTAAATTACGAGGGGAGTACAAGGTTTTTTCCGGATGGCGAGCGGTGCACAGTGAGCATCGTTTGCCTGTTAAAGGGGGTATTCGTTACGCGGATTTTGCTAATCAAGAAGAGGTTGAAGCTTTGGCCGCGCTGATGAGTTATAAGTGTGCTATCGTCGACGTTCCCTACGGCGGATCTAAGGGTGCTTTATGTCTTCGGCCCAAAGACTATTCGGCTGAAGAATTGGAGCATATCACACGGCGATTTACTCAGGAACTGAACAAACGCAGTCTGGTAAGTCCCGGGTTGAATGTGCCAGCTCCGGACATGGGTACGGGGGGGCGCGAGATGGCGTGGATGGCCGATGAATACCGGCAGCTTAACCCTCAGGATATTAATGGCCTCGGTTGCGTGACCGGCAAACCTGTAGAGAGCGGAGGTATCCATGGCCGTACGGAAGCTACTGGCCGCGGGGTACAGTACGGATTGCGTGAATTTTTTAGGCATCCCGATGACGTGAAACGGGCAGGCATGGAGGGTGGTCTACAGGGTAAGCGTATCGTTGTACAGGGTCTGGGTAATGTGGGATTCCATGCTACGAAGTTTTTGACAGAAGAGGACGGAGTATTGGTTACCGCCATCATTGAGCGCGGTGGGGCGATTATCAACGATGCGGGTCTGGATATTGAAGCAGTTCATGCTCACCGTATGCAGAATGGCGAGGTTAAGGGTTTTCCTAGTTCGGAATTTGTAGAGGACGGACCGAGTGTTTTGGAAAAGGAATGTGATATTCTATTGCCGGCTGCTCTTGAAGGGCAAATTCATTTGGGCAACGCAGATAAGATTAGGACAAAATTAATTGCTGAGGCGGCCAATGGACCTGTGACCTTTGGGGCTGATGAAATTTTACGTAACAAGGGAGTCGTAATTATCCCTGATGCCTATTTAAATGCTGGCGGAGTAACGGTGTCCTATTTTGAATGGATCAAGAACCTTTCCCATATCCGGTTTGGTCGAATGGAACGGCGGTATGAGGAAGCTCAGAGTAGGGGGCTGGTCGATGCAATTGAGGAAGCCACTGGAAAGTCTGTTTCTGATACCATAAAGCAAAAGCTCATTTCGGGCCCGGACGAGCTTGATCTAGTTCGCTCCGGATTAGATGACACCATGCGTGAGGCTTATAATAGTATTCGCGACATATATAATGAGCGTGAGGCGGTCGTGGATTTACGTACGGCGTCCTTTGTGTTGGCTATTGAGAAGATTGCTGAAAGCTACAAGAGCATGGAGCTTTAGTCTTTCGTAAGTGAGAATGCGCCGGTGGGACCGTTGTCAGAGGACTGGAAACGTTCACGTGATGACTGCACGCAGGCCTCGATGTAGGAAAATATTTTCTCTACCTCAGTCTCATCATAGGAGTAGTTAGTACGATTGGATAAATTCCCTATCAATTGCAGCTGTTTGGCTACTTTATTCACTCGTTTCTCAGCTAGTCGTAAAAATTTAAGACGGTTACGGCTCATGGCGCTTGGACGAGATGCTTTAGTTTGTTTCATTTACAGCCTCCATCTGTTTTTTTGCTTCGGCCATGCTTTGCTCTACTGCCGTAAAAATTTTTGTAACATTATCCGCGTAGGCTTCACATTTGTGATGCTTTGAAAGGAGAACCATTTTATCGAGCTGTTTACTTATTTTTTCAGCACACTTTGTGGCTCTTCTTACAAAACGTCGCCGTTCTTTTGAAAAAACTAGTAAATAAACAATATAAACTAGTCAACAGTAAATATTTAATATTTACTGAAATTTATAGAGATTTTTTTCTGAGCGGATGAAAAGGGCACCATCAGCTACAGCAGGAGAAGCCAGAGTACGTTCTTCAATGCTACTTTTCGTAAGTAGATTGAATTGTTTGCCGGTTTTTAAAACATAAATGACCCCAGATTCGTTGATCACATAGAGCTTTTCGCCTGCAAGGATAGGGGAGGCCGAGCAGCTGCCGCCAAGGCGTTCACTCCAGTGTACGCTACCACTCTTAGCATCAACACAACTAGCAATACCACCGTCAGATACCATGTACAATTCGTCTCCTGAAAGTAACATGCTTGGGGTATGTGGCGCACCTTTGGGGAGAATCCATTTTACGTGTGTCTCGGTTACATCACCCTTGCCGCCAAGTTTTACAGCCATAGCCTTCGCTCGGTCAAAACCAGTGCTAAAAAATACCATTCCATGGCCAACCACTGGCCGTGGTACTACCGAATAGCCATCGTATGTGGCGCGCCAAATTTCTTTGCCGTTTGTGGGGTTATAAGCGCCGATCATATCACTGCCTGGCAGTAGTATTTGTGCGCCTGTTGGGCTTGGCAATATGAGTGGGGTGCAAAAAGAGAACTTCTTTTTGGCGTCAACGCTACGGGTGATCTTCCATGCTTGTGAGCCATCTTTTATGTTAAGGGCAATAACAAAAGGGTCTTTAGCTCCATCGCAGCTATAAATAAGCTTTCCTTCTGTTAATACCGGCGTGCCGCCGTTGCCATGAACCGGTGAGTATTTAATCATCTCATTTTTCCAGATCAACTTTCCATTGAGATCAAGACAGGCTGTTCCCATATGGCCAAAGTGTACATAGAGGCGTTCATTTTCCACGATGGGAGTAGGGCTCGCCTGACTGTTTTTACGGTGCATGCGTGGCGTCTTGGCAACCTTGATAATCGGTTGATTCCAGAGGAGTTTTCCACTCACTGCATCAAGGCAAAGAGCGTTCAGTGAAATGCCTTCGCCCTTTTCAATGGAGCTGGTGAGATAAATTTTGCCATTAACGATTACCGGCGAACTCCATCCACTGCCAGGCACTGGAGTTTTCCATTTCAGGTGTGGACTATCGTTGCTGATGTTAACTGGGAGTTCTTCATCTGCGTGTCCTTGAGCGCCTGGCCCACGAAATTGGGGCCAGTCGCCGGATTGCAGGGGGGCGATAAAGGCGAGAATTGCGATCGCGATGACAAAATACATGTAATGAGTGTGGTCAGTCGCTCAGAGAGCGTCAAGTCGGCTGCAGGCAAAAAAGATTGTTTTTATGTTAAGTTTTGAACAATCTGCGCAACTTATGTCCGTATTGGAAATCAAGGCCGCTGACCGATGCCGTTATGACATGATTGCGTTAGGCGAAATCATGCTGAGACTGGATCCGGGTGAAGGACGTGTGCGCACCGCGCGTCAATTTAACGTTTGGGAGGGTGGTGGTGAATATAATGTGGCGCGTGGTCTGCGCCGCTGTTTCGGCCTGAAGACAAGCGTGGTGACGGCCTTTGCAGATAATGAAGTGGGCCGTTTGGTTGAGGACTTCATTATGCAGGGGGGAGTGGATGTGGATTATATTCAGTGGCGCAACTATGATGGTATTGGCCGAACAGTGCGTAATGGTTTGAATTTTACTGAGCGCGGGTTTGGTATCCGCGGAGCCAAGGGCGTGCCAGATCGCGGAAACACGGCAGCCAGTCAGTTAAAGCAGGGTGATATTAATTGGGAAAAGGTTTTTGGTGAGGATGGGGTGCGATGGTTTCATACCGGAGGGATTTATGCTGCGCTAAGCAGTAGTACGCCCGAAGTGGTTATTGAAGCGGTACAGGTGGCAAAAAAGCACGGTACAATTGTATCTTATGATCTTAATTACCGGCCTAGTCTTTGGGACAGTATCGGCGGTCAGTCCAAGGCACAGGAGGTCAACCGGGAAATAGCCAAATATGTTGATGTGATGATTGGTAATGAGGAGGACTTCACCGCGTGCCTTGGGTTTGAGGTTGAAGGTGTGGATGAGAATATTTCCAATATTGAGATCGATGCGTTCAAGAATATGATTAACACCGCCGTGGAAACGTTTCCGAATTTTAAGGTGACGGCGACCACTTTACGTGCGGTTAAGAGCGCTACAGTCAATGACTGGGGCGCTATTTGCTGGGCCGGTGGCGAATTTTATGAGGCCACTAATCGAAAGGAAATGGAAATTTTTGATCGCGTTGGCGGTGGCGACAGTTTTGCCAGTGGCCTGATCTACGGATTTATTTCGACGGGCAACCCGCAGCAGGCGGTGGAGTACGGCGCGGCACATGGTGCGTTGGCCATGACTACGCCCGGGGATACCTCTATGGCTACCAAAGCCGAAGTGGAGAGGTTAATGGGCGGTGGTGGCGCTAGGGTGCAGCGCTAGAGCCTTACGCGTTCGCCGGTTTCAATGGAGCGCTTCGCTGCTTCGCATAACTCGATGGAGGTTAGGCCATCTTGAGCGGTCACTACGTTCGGAGTTGTCCCTGATTGAATTGATTCAACCATGTGTGAAATTTGCCCAGTATAGCCGTCACCCGCATTAAGTTTAAGTATCTGAGGGCCCTTATCGGGTTCAAACAGTTTTAAGGCTTCATCTCCCCGAGCCAAATCATAATCCAGCGTGGCATTTTCAAAATTTACCGTATAAGCCATGTTAAATCCAAACCCCTTGGCCATGGCCCAGCTCCCTTCAGCTGAAACCGTTGCCCCACAATCTACCGCGTATTGGGCGAGAACATGATCAATTTCACCGCTTACTTTAGTATGTCCTTGGGCGTAAACGTGTGAGGGACGGCCAAAACAGTAGGCAGCAAAATCTGCATCATGAATGTGGAGATCCAACAATCCACCACCTGATTTTTCACCATCGAGGAAACTATTTTGGCCCCAAGCTGGAGCTTCAGCTACGCGTCGGAATCGTGCGCTGAGTGGCCGGCCAAAACGATCGTCATCGATGGCATCCTTCGCCCATTTCCACTCCGGCCAAAATCTGAGGCACATGGCAGGCATGAAAAATCCCTTAGCTTTTTCGACCGTTTCAGTTATTTCTCGGGCTTGCTGACTGGTTCGTGTCATGGGTTTTTCACACAAGACATGTTTGCCGCTAACGAGTGCCTCGAGAGCCTGCTCGTGATGGAGAAAGGTGGGGGTGGTGATATCGATAAGGTCGATGGAATCGTCGGCTAGTAGTTCGTCTAAGCTTTGATA
>CACDBG010000061.1 GCA_902551155.1 uncultured Verrucomicrobiota bacterium
TAAAACGATGCCCAACATTGAAAACATAAAAAAACTCAAAGCTCCATAAAAACGGGAGTAACCTCTATCTTCGCGCATATAAACTAGAGAAAATATATGAACCAGTGTTCCTATTAGGGTAACCACCAAAAGCATCAGCCGACTTAATGGGTCATTCTGCAGGGAGAATTCAAAATTCAAAGCAGCAACCTCGGGAGTATTAAGTAACATTGTGTTTTCAGAGGCATGGCCAATTGAAAGCCAATTGAAGTAATTAGTGGAACCTCCTGGATCAGTGTTTTGTGAAACAAAAAGAAAAATACTGGCCGCAAAGCTCAAGGCAACAGCCCCTATGGATAGCCCTGAGCTGAGCCTTCTAAACCGATGGGTAAAAACCATGATAATTACCGCTGCGAACAGGGGTGTTAGCAGGATCAGTAGTGGGAGGAATTTTGTGATATTTTCCTGAGCCATATACTACATTTTCATTGAGGTGAGTTCGTTCACATCGGTGGCTTGGCGTTTACGATACAAGGCTACAATCAGTGCGAGTCCTACGGCTACTTCGGCTGCGGCAACGGTTATGATAAAGAATACCAGTATTTGTCCATCTAGGTTGTCTCTGTAATGAGAGAATGAAACCAGTGCTAGATTGGCAGCATTCAGCATGAGTTCCAGTCCCATATACATTACAATTAGATTACGGCGAACTACTACTCCTAGTAATCCGATGCAGAAGAGGATAATGCTGACGATTAAAAATTGTTCGAGACCGACGCTCATTTTACCCCTTCCTTTGGCTCCTCTCGTTTACTTAATAGGATGCAGCCCAACATTGCTACTAACAGTAAAAGAGATATGATTTCGAAGGGTAACACGTATTCGGTGAAAAGGAGCTTGCCTAATGGTTTTGTTTCAGCTGATCCACTTTGATTAAATGTTTGTTTTATGGTTGCTGCTTCTGATTGATTGGCAATGGTGAAGGTTTGGTTGGTGGTGCTGATGATGATTGCCGCAAGGCCAATGACAGAGATTAATCCCATAAAGGTACCAAACTTTTGAAACTGTCGTTTTTCCTCTTCCTTTACATCCAAAAGCATGATCACGAAAAGGAAGAGGACAATAACAGAGCCTGCGTAGACCAAGATTTGAACCGCAGCCAGAAAGAACGCATTTAGTAGCACAAAAAGACCGGACATGCTGATGATTGTCAGCACTAGAAACATTGCACTGGTAACTGGGTTACGGCTGAAAGGGTTAAATACCACGAGGATGCCGCATAGCAGGGTAAGTGCGCTGAAAATATAAAACAAAGCGTCTTGCATTAGTTTTTTTTACTCTTGTCCGGAAGATCTATAGGAAAGGTATCTTGTGCTTTGGCTTCACGAGTTTTCTTTTCCCATTTTTTGATTTGATCATGATGCGTTCCGCCGCGTTTTAGTAGCTTGTCCTTATGAAAGATCATTTCCTCGCGATTGGTTCCGGTCATTGCATAATCACGGTTCATTAGTTTTTCGTCGTAACCTTCGTAGTAATCCTTGGCTAAATAGATAGCTTGCTCAGGGCAGACTTCCTCGCAAAATCCGCAGAAGATGCAACGGAGCATGTTGATTTCGAAATCTTCCGGCATTTTTTCTGCCCCTTCTCGTTGAGCGGCTTCACCGTCCTCTCCCGGGGGCGTGATGCGGATGGCTTTGGGTGGGCAGACGAATTCACACAATTGACAGCTTACACACTTGGTAGCGCCTTCCTGATCGCTAACAAGGTATGGAGCACCGCGAAAACCTTCGGGGACTGTCCAAAGCTCCTCAGGATAATTCAACGTGGTTTTGAACTTGTTGTCTTTATTCTTCTCTTCGTAGACTTTTGATTTCTTAAATGAAAAAAAGTGCCCTAGCGTAACCTTAAAGCCATTAAGGAATGTGGGGATGTATAATTTCTCCCACCAGCTTAGTTTTACACGTTGTACTTCTTTGGGCATGTTATTTTTTATATGTCAAATATAGATAAATTGCGGTCATGATAATATTTGCCAGAGCCAGTGGGACAAATCGTTTCCAACCTATATCCATGAGTTGGTCATAGCGAAAGCGCGGCAACATCCAGCGCACCCAAATAAATAGCCCCATAAACAGCAGTAGCTTGCCAATAAAAATACCGACTTGCAGTAGGCCCATGACGAGTGATTCAGCGGTTTCGTTTAGGCCGGCGAAGGGAAGTGTCCATCCGCCGAGAAAAAGAACTACCATCATGGCGCTTACTGCGATCATTGCTGCATATTCCCCAAGGAAGAACAGCGCGAACTTCATTGAGCTGTACTCGGTATGGTAGCCACCAACCAATTCCGATTCGCTTTCAGGCATGTCAAATGGCAGCCGATTGGTTTCAGCGAAAGCTGCAATGAGGAAAATTACGAATGCTACGGGTTGTTTGAAAATAATCCATGCACCGGAAGCTTGATACTCGACCACCTTGGTGAGGTTCAGCTCGCCCACTAGCATAAATACCGGTACCACGCTCATGCCCATAGCAATCTCATAGGAAATCATTTGCGCACTACTACGAATACTACCGAGGAAAGGATATTTGGAATTGCTTGCATAGCCAGCTAGAACGATGCCGTATACGCTCAGACTTACTATGCCGAAGGTATAAAGGATTCCGACGTTTAGATCTGATATGACTGCATTTTGATTTCCGATCTTCGTGCCGAATGGAATCACTGCCAGCGTCATGAGCGCAGGAACCATGCTTATTGCTGGTGCTAGCCAGAAATAGACCTTTCTTACGTAGTTTGGAGTAAAGTCTTCCTTAAGGATAAACTTCAAACCGTCGGCGGCAGGCTGTAAAAGTCCCCAAGGTCCAACACGGTTGGGTCCAACACGGTCTTGAATCCAAGCTGATATGCGCCGCTCGGCAACCACCGAATAGGCCACCATCGGCAAAACCACTGCGAACACAGTAACCAGAATCTTCAATAAACTGAAGAGTGCGAACTGCTGTTCTGCAGACAGATTGTTAATCCATTCCATTAAATCTCAACGGTCACTCCGGTGTCACCGAGTGCAGACCAGGTTAAATTCTTTGCCTTAAAGGCCTCCACTTCATTGGCCATTTGGTTGAATAGTCCCTCTATAGTGCTGAATCCGTTTTGGCCTGTTGTATTTTCGATTAGCTCATGGAGGAACTCCCATTCTGGTCGGGCATCACCGGGAGCTTCGAGTGCCTTCATAAATTTTTGCACTCGGCCTTTAATGTTGGTAAAGGTGCCACGTTTCTCAGCATGTGCGCAGCCAGGCAGCAAGTAATGCGCCTTGGAGGTAGTGTTATTGGGGAGAATATCGCTTACCACGAGCAGCTCCAGCTTATCTAACAGTGTTTCGCTGATACCAGCTTTGGTTACGTCGTCGCCGAAAACAATCAATGTCTTGATTGTGCCGTCCTCAATGCCCGCGACAATGTCGGCAATACGGCTGCCGGGTCGTTCATCAGTAATGCCAATTAACCTTGAACCAGTGCTATTCGGATTTTTGTCGGTGTGAGAAAGCAGTCGATCGCCTTTGCCTGTACGCGGAACCGAATCAGTAATGGCTTCGAACTTCTCAGCTAGCCTTTTGAGGAGGTACAGCTCTTCATTGGTCTGGCGGGCCCCGCCGATGATGGCTACAGACCTAGGTGCAGCTTCCTCAAGTTTTCCGCTAATCTCTGTTATTGCCGTAGCCCAGCCGCTGGCACCCTGCACTTGGGACAAGCGATTCTCGCTTCCGATCCACTTGTAATTAAGCCGACCCGAATCACACATCCACGGTCCATTTACTGCATCATTTTCCCGTGGTTCGTAGCGGTACATAGTATTTTCCCGCGAACCAATTACTGTGTTACAGCCAGTACCACAATCAGTACAAAGGCTTTTGGTTTCTTTGAGGAACCATACTCGCATTTGGAATCGAAAATCCTTTGATGTTAATGCGCCAACTGGGCAGATGTCTGCAGTGTTGAGTGTGTAATTGTTATCGAACGGCGTATCGAGGAATGTAGCGATAGTGTTATAACTGCCGCGGTTCACGATGCCTAGTGCATCATCATTAGCGATGTCTTTACTAAATCGAATACAGCGTGTGCAAAGCACACAACGTTCGGCATCGAGCATGATGCGCGGGCCAAGATCAACAGCCTTGGGCTTGTGTACTTTATACTCGGCAAACTGGCTTTCTGACTGGCCATGCTCGACACTATACTCCTGGAGTTTGCATTCGCCCGCTTGATCACAAATGGTGCAGTCCAGCGGGTGATTAATCAGTAAACTCTCGAGAACAGCTTCTCGCATCTCTTTGGTCTCAGGGCTGCTGGCATAAATTTCCATGCCGGGGATCAGGTCCGTAGCGCAACCGATCACACCCTTGGGCGTGGATCGTTCATAGGGTAGAACCATGGGGTCAATTTTTAGCGAACCATCCTCGTTCATCGGGGGTTTTCCGTCCGGGCCGGGGCGTCCCGGCATACCCACATGTACGAGGCACATTCGGCAGTTGCCGGCTACCGGCAACTTGGGATGGTAACAGTAATGCGGAATTTCAATTCCGGCATGCTCGCACGCTTGCAGAACCGTGGTGGGTACAAGATTGTTCTGCCAGTTCGGCGTGAGTTTGGGTACATCAATCTCTTTGCCATCTACCTTCACGGTAATAGTTTCAACAGCGGGTGGCTTTTCTGTTTTTATTTCACCAGCCATAATCAAGCAGATACTTTCTCCTCGAACTTATCCTTAAATTTATCGACAAAACTCAGCACCGGCCAGGCGCAGGCTTCGCCAAAGGCGCAGATTGTACGGCCTTGGATGTTGTGAGCGATGTGTTTCAAGTACTCGGCATCCTCCTTGCGGCCCTCGCCGTGAGTCAGGCGGTGTAAGGCCTTGTTCATCCAGAGCGAACCTTCGCGGCAGGGAGTGCACTGGCCGCAGCTTTCATGCGCGTAAAACTCAGCAAGGTTTGCGAGGCATTCGATGATGTCGCGGCTATCGTCAATTACGATGATCGCGCCGGAGCCAGACATGGTTCCTATCTTCATCAAAGTATCGAAGTCATAGGGTATATCGAGCAAGTCGATTTCTTTGTCTTCAATTGAAAATGTTTCGCCAGCTCTTAAAACCTTTGAGGAAGACCCACCGGGGATGATCGCTTGCAGTTTATTTCCATCGCGCAGACCCCCGCCAAAAACTGGTTCATTGATTAGTTCGCCTAGAGTTACCTTGCCGGTTTCAATTTCAAAATAACCGGGTTGCTTCACGTCGCCGCTGAGGCTTACCAGACGGGTGCCGGTATTATTTGGCGTGCCGAGCTTAGCGAATGCTTCGGCACCCATTTCTACAATATGTTTTATGTTGCAGAGGGTCTCTACATTATTGACGATGGTAGGGCACATGTAGAGGCCGAGTGCAGCGGGGAAGTAAGGCGGTTTGATGCGAGGGTAGGCACGTTTACCTTCGAGGCTCTCGATGAGACCTGTTTCTTCACCGCAAATATAAGCGCCGGCGCCACGGTGGACGTGAATATCCAAATCGTATCCGCTGTCGAAGATGTCTTTTCCGAGGTACCCTTTTTTGCGTGCCTCTTGTAAAGCTTGATTGAGAATTTTAGCCCCTTCGGTGAATTCACCGCGAATGTAGATGTAAGCGAGGTTAACGTGATTTGCCCAGCAGGAGATAATCATGCCCTCGATCAGCTGATGAGGATCTTTATAAATAATCTGTTTGTCCTTGAACGTGCCGGGCTCGGATTCGTCTGCGTTGCAGATGAGATACACTGGTTTGGGGTTTGGGTGTCGAATGAAACTCCACTTGAGTCCGCAGGAAAAGCCTGCGCCTCCGCGTCCGCGTAGACCGGAGTCGAGCACACTTGTACGTAATTGTGCCTGAGGTGTGATTTCCTTATTATTGGAATCTTTTGCCGTCTTAATGGCTAATACTTTTCTGAATGCCTGATATCCGCCGTTACGTTCATAGCATTCGATATCATTAGAATATCCCGGCTCATCGGCGTTTTTCAGGAGTAATTTATATTCCTGTGGCATCAGCTTGACTGTCTAATTGTTCTTATGTTTTATCTGCTCCAACGGTTTAACTGCCCGATGGTGTAACGGTAGCACGACAGATTCTGGTTCTGTTTGTCGGGGTTCAAATCCCTGTCGGGCAACCATGTTTTTCATTCGCATTTGCTTAAAATATCATCGGCTTTGCTGTTGCTGACAGCTTCAAAAAAGTTGTCGTTACACATCATTACCGGGCCTGTGCCGCAACTAGCCAAACACTCGGAGAATTCGATGCTAAATTTTCCATCTTTTGTGGTTTGTAATCCATGCGCAGCCGGGTCTAGCTTTAATTTACTGCAGAGATTTTTGTGTAAGCTCATTCCACCGGCAAGGGCACAGCTGAGTGTGCGGCAAACTTTAAGTACATATTTACCCGCCTTTTCTTCTCTCAGCATCGGATAAAAGGTAACTAATTCATATAGGTTCAGCGGTTTTATTCCTATTTCATTGGCAGCCCATTGCATTGCTTCTTTGCTTATGTAACCCGTCTCTTCCTGTATTGCGTGCAAGACCATCAACGATGCACTACGTTTTTCACTTTCAGGATAATGCGTGAGCAGTTCCGAGACTTCTTCTTTGAGATTGTTGGATGGGGTGAAGCTCATCGGTCACATTCTCCCATTACAAAATCTAGCGAGCCAAGTATCGCAACCACATCTGCCATCATGTAGCCTGGTAATAAATGCGAGAGGATGCTCAGGTTTACAAATGATGGAGCACGAATCTTAAGACGGTGCGGGGTTCCGCCTCCAAGGCTGTTGATGTAAAAGCCAAGCTCCCCCTTGGGATTTTCCGCGCCGAAATAAATCTCACCCGTCGGTGCATCCTGACCCTGTGTGACGATCATGAATTGGTGAATCAGTTCTTCCATATTCGTCATCACCTTTTCCTTGGTTGGTAGGACAATCTTGCCGTCATCCACGTTAATTGGACCACCTGGTATATCCTTGATGCATTGACGTAGAATTTTTACGGATTCGCGCATCTCAAGGATGCGAATAGCGTAGCGGTCATAGCAATCGCCCTTGGTGCCAACAGGCACCTCAAAATCAAATCGATCGTAGATCATATAGGGATGTGCTCTACGAACATCGTGCTCGACATTACTGGCGCGAAGGTTGGGGCCTGATAAGCCAAAATCAATTGCCTCCTCACGGCTGATTACTCCGACATCTTGCGTGCGTTCCAGAAAGATGGGGTTACGCGTCAGCAACTTTTCGGTTTCGTCAAAATTCACTTCCACTTCATCTAGGAATTTGCTCAGCTCATGGAGCCAATCCTCAGGTAGATCGCGCGATAGCCCGCCCACACGGGTGTAGCTGGTGGTAAATCTTGCACCGGTTAGTGCCTCGATTAGATAATAAATTTTTTCGCGCTCGGTAAAGGTGTGTAGAAACACTGTGAATGCACCGGTATCCATTGCAAATGCCCCGAGCCCCAGAAGATGTGCTGATACTCGCGCCAGTTCGCAACAAATGGTGCGGATATATTGGCAGCGTTCTGGAATTTTTTCCTCCACGCCTAATAGTTTTTCTACGGCCAACACGTAATGGACGTTATTGGCAAGAGGGGCGAGGTAATCTAGTCTATCTGTGTATGGGATGAACTGGTTATAAGTCATGTTCTCGGCGATTTTTTCATCGCCGCGGTGAAGGTATCCCACATCAGGTTCCGCCTTAGTGATCAGCTCGCCGTCCATCTCCAGCTTTAGGCGCAACACACCATGGGTTGCGGGGTGGGAAGGGCCCATATTGAGCACCATTTTTTCGCCTTCAACATCGGTCAATTTATCTGTAACACTGGCCACATTGGCGGCAGTGTCGCGAAACTCGACGTCTTGGGTTGTGCTTGAATGGCTCA
>CACDBG010000062.1 GCA_902551155.1 uncultured Verrucomicrobiota bacterium
AGGTTCGAAAATTCATTGCGCAGGTTGAAGAATAAATCCGCCTTCGTCTCAAAACCATAGTAGGGACTATTATAAATTACCGCGGGCAGCTCCGGTGCTGTGCCAAGGATGGCGGCAAAATGATCGCGTTGAGCTGCAGGCGAGGTGCCGCGGGAGAGCAAGCGAGGGATAACCATAAGCCCTTTGGCCCCTGCTTCCTGGGCGTGGGTGGCATGGGCTACAGCAGTTCGGGTATTCACCGCACCAGTACCTACAATAACCGGCACACCAGCCTCGACGAGTGCGGCAACGCCGGTTTGGCGCTGATTATCGGTGAGCAGTGGCCAATCTCCCATGGATCCGCAATAGACGGCAGCATTCATGCCGGCTTGAATGAGTTCCTTGCCCTTGCGCACAAGGGCCTGAGTATTTGGGGCACCCACGTCATTGGCGGGCGTCATTAGGGCGGGTATACCACCACAAAAAATTGAGCTATCCATGGTCTCGGTAGGGAGATTTTAGGGTGAGTCAGCGGTTTTGTCGATATTCATACGCCCAATTCCACCATTGACGAAAGGCGACCTCGCAGCAAGAGTTTGCCCATGTCCAAACATTTGCTCATTCCAATTCTATTGCTGGCTTTTTCTTTTAACATTTTGGCAAAGGATAAATACACGCCGATTTTTGACGGCAAAACACTCAAGGGCTGGACACAACGCAATGGCACGGCCACGTATCGAGTGGAAAATAACGCGATTGTCGGCAAGACAAAGGAAGGCAGTCCAAACTCTTTCCTGTGCTCAGACAAGTTGTACGGCAACTTTGACCTGAAGTTTGAAGTAAAGGTCGACAACGGCCTGAACAGCGGCGTGCAGATTCGTTCACAGACCAAAGACGGGCCCAAGGGGCGCGTAAATGGCCCGCAGGTGGAGATAGAGATGAGCGGCAAGAACGGTGCAGAGAGCGGCTACATTTACGGAGAGGCTGCCGGTGGTTGGATGACCCCCAAAGATAAGCGGAAGCCACACAAGCATTTCAAAGACGGCAAGTGGAACGCTTACCGCGTACTGGCAGAGGGACCGCGAATTCAGGTTTGGATCAATGGCCGGCAAATCTCTGACCTTGTGCACGAGGAGAAGTTTAAGAGCCACCCAAAGGGCTTCATTGGCCTGCAAGTGCACGGCATCCGCAAGGGATCAGGCCCTTTTGAGGTAAGCTGGCGTAACATCGAAATCATTGAGAAATAGGAATTAACATGAAGAAATTGTTTCTGATCATTTTTATTGCGCTCGCCCCAGCACTGTGTGCTGAGGACAAGGGATGGGTGACGATCTATAACGGCAAGGATCTTACCGGCTGGCAAACCAGCGGCAATTGGCTGCCGCAAAAAGATGGCTCACTACTCATCAAACCGCGCTCCGGCGAACGTGGCTGGCAACGCTACAGCGCCTATCTTTGGAGTAAAAAGAAGTACAAGGATTTCGTGTTGCACGTGGAATATAAGTACCCGCCCAAGGGTAATAGCGGCATTCACTTTCGTGTAGGCGACCTGAAGAACCCCGTCAATACAGGCATCGAGGCGCAGGTGCTTGATTCATACGGTAAAAAGAAAATGGGTCACCACGATCACGGCGGTATCATCCGTACGGTGGGCGCGTCAAAAAACATGTCCAAGAAGGCCGGCGAATGGAACACCATGATCCTCACCTGCAAAGGGTATCACTTGAAGGTGCAGCTAAACGGTGAGCAAATCGTGGACATTCATTTGGATAAGACACCCATGAAAGACCGTCCACTTGAAGGTCATATTGGCCTGCAGGACCACGGCGAGCCGAACAATCTCCATTTCCGAAACATCAAAATCAAAGAACTTTAACCAAGGTTCTCCAACTTATCAGCAGCCAATTCCCATTCTGGAGTAAGGCAATCTAGAGTGGCTTGGAGAGCGGTTAATTCACGATTGATGCTTATGGCTAGACTGGGGTTATCATAAGTCTCAGGCTTCTCGAGCTCCTGAGTCAAATTAGCGATTTTTGTCTCGGCGGTTTGAATTTCCTTCTCGAGGCGTTTGACCTCTTTCTCAACACTCTTCCTCTCTCGTGAGCGTGCATTTCTTGCCTCTGCCTCCGCTCGTTTACGCGCTTTTTGATCCTCTTTATTGGATACTCCAGTTGATTTATTAAGCGAAGGTTTGCTACCGCTTGTCAGGCCTGAGCGTGCATTTTCCGCCTCCGTCTTTCGAAGATAATAATCGTATCCTCCTGGAAAGTTCCTCAGTTTTCCAGCATTCACATGGATGGTATGTTCAGAGATGTGTCGAATAAAATGAACGTCGTGACTAATAAATACTAGGGTTCCTTCATACTGCTTCAAGGCAGTAATTAGCCCATCGATGCTTGCTATATCAAGATGCGTGGTTGGTTCATCCATTAGCAAGAAATTGGGTGGATTCAGGAGAAGTTTTACCAAGGCTAAACGACTCTTTTCCCCGCCACTTAAGACACCCACACGCTTAAATACATCATCACCTCGAAAAAGAAATGAACCCAGAACCGTGCGAGCTCTCTCCTCCGTAAGCGCTTGCGGGCAGTCCATGGCCTCTTGTAATGCAGTATGCTTTGGGTTCAATACATCGACGCGATTCTGTGAAAAATATCCACTTTTCACATTATGGCCCAGATCACGAACCCCTGATTGAGGCTCCAGTACACCAGCCATCAGCTTGAGAAGGGTTGATTTTCCCGCCCCATTTGGTCCCACCAAAACAGTTCGTTGACCCCGCTCTATTTCACATTCCATGCCAGAGTACACAGAGTTGTTTCCATAAGCAAAATCGATTTTCTTGAGATTTAGGACTCGCTGCCCACTACGTTCAGGTTGAGGGAATCGAAAACCTTTGATTTTCCGGTCTTCACCCTGAGGTGCCTCCGCCAGATCAGCTTTCATTCGGTCGATTTGCTTCTGCTTACTTTTAGCTTGAGTTGCCTTAGTGTTTTTTGCGCCAAAACGATTAACGAAATTTTGAAGATGTGCGATTTGTCGTTGTTGGTTTTTATAGGCTGAAAGCTGTTGATGTTCATGCGCGTCACGTTGTTGCAGAAAAGAATCATAGTTGCCTGTCCAACGAAAGAGACGTTCCCGTCTGATTTCTAATATTCCCTTCACCAGCTGATTGAGGAACTCACGATCATGAGAAATCATCAGGATTGCTCCGGGATAATTTTTTAAATAAGCCTGCACCCAAATAAGTGCCTCTAGGTCTAAATGATTAGTTGGCTCATCCAACATCAAGAGATCAGGTTCCTGGACTAACAGCCTTCCCAGGTGAGCGCGCATGATCCAACCGCCACTCATCTCCGCGGCCGGACGGTTGAAGTCAGTTTCGCGAAAGCTTAAACCTGACAGAATGCGTTTGGCCTTGGCTTCGAGCTGAGGGCCGCCTTTTTCATTATAGAACTCATAGGTTTCTGACTCTACATTCTCGTCATTCAGAACTTTTGACCGAGCCTCAAGAAACCCGGGGGCAATGGAGATAGCGAGCTCCAGAACCGTTTCATTTTTCACAGGGAGACTTTCCTGAGGTAAAAAACCTAAATCAAGATTGCGTTGTAAATCTACTTTTCCAGCATCAGAAGATTCCTCACCGAGAATTAGATTGAATAGGGTTGTTTTGCCTGCCCCATTAGGCCCCACCAAGCCTAGCCGATCTCCCCGGTTCAACTGGAGCGAAACATCACTGAAAAGAGTGCGTCCGCCATGAGATTTTTCTACACCGCTAAGGGTAATCATCAGCGCTGCACGACGAACCTATCGAGATTACCGGTACTATCGGCAAACGATTCGGACTTTACACCCACACTCTTCTGGATGGTAACAAATAAATTAGCGAGGGGTACATCATTGCCAAATCTGAGATATTGCCCATGTTGATAGCCTATGTTTTTACCACCAGCCAGAATCAATGGGTAATTAGTATTATTATGGGTCTTACTATTACTGCTTCCATAGAGGATGCAGGTATTATCGAGAACCGACCCACTTCCTTCTTTCATCTCGCTTAAGCGCTTTAGCAGATAAGTAAGGCATTCGGTTTGATACCGATCCCATTTACCCCGGTTCTCTGCCCCCTTACCTTTTCCGGCACCATGAGCTAATCCGTGAGCATCTTTATTGAAACCAAGTAGCGTTGGGAACTTATTCGCAATGGAGATGGCTCCATGCATGCTCGCAAGCTGATAGGTGATAAAGCGTGTAGAATCAGTTTGGAAAGCAAGGGCAATTAAGTCGAGCATCGCATAAATCAATTTACCCGGAGTTTCATTATCAGCATCAAGGGTGAGCCCTTCTGCATTAACTTTAGGCTTAGGCATATCAAGCCAACGGGCGGAGCGTTCCACGTCCTGCTCAATTTCACGGACCGAGGTGAGGTACTGATCAAGCTTATCCTGATCGTTCTTACCTAGTTTACGGTGCAAACATTTGGCCTCAGCTAGGAGCAAATCCAAATGACTTCCGGTGCGAGTCAGGCCTTTTCTCTGAGTTTCAATAGAATCTGCCTTTAAACCGAACAAACGTTCAAAGACAACGGCCGGGCGATTAAACGAGGGGATAGGCTGCCCGTTATTGCTAAAAGAAAGGGTGTTGGCACGTGTAGGCATCCCAATACCTCCGTCGGAGGAAAGAGTCAAGCTACTAAAACGAGTGCCCGCACCAAGTCTGTGCGTTTGAGCCATATATTGGTCTAGGGAAATTGAATTTTTGAGTCCAGTTGCTCTCAAGCTCATTTCTTCGCCAGTAAGAAAAGTATCACCACTATCGTGACCTCCAATGCGCCGAACTTTAGGATGTGAGAGCCCCCCCATAACCGTGACCTGATTGCGATAAGGCTCAAGTGGTTCTAAGGATTTGTTGAAAGTGAAGTCCCCCCTCTCCCCTTTGGGAAACCAGTTCCATTGGCCGAACTCACTGTCTTGTTTCGGAAGGCTTACCCCATAAGGAAAATATATAGAACAAAATCTCTTGGGCGGTGATTTGGCTTGAGCCCCCATCAAGGATTCCATCCATGGCAATGCGAGGGATATGCCCGCTGCCTTGAGCATATTCCTCCGGTTCATTTGAGATCCGTCTTGATTCATAAAAGCTCCCGGCTCGTACTCATTACAAAATACACATTAATGATTGTTATCGCGATAAAAAAGGCCGACTCGTGACAATATTTTTCATTAGCCCCGAAAGCTGGTAGCCGTCCTTTGCAAACTTAGTAGTCAGCTCTTCAATCAAAGGTTCATCGGACAGTTTTAAGGAGCGGCCTAGGGCATAGGTCATTAATTTAGTTGCCAACGCCCTAGCAAATTGCTCGCGCCTTTGATTGAGCAGGTATTTCTGGAGATCAGCCAATCCAGAGATTTCTTGGTTTCCTGGTAGGATGGTTTCAGCAGAAACGGGCTTCTTGCTGCGGGCAGTTTTTTCCCTGCGTAATCCAATGGCACTATATTCCTCCAGAGCAATTCCCCAAGGGTCAATATTACGGTGACAATCTGCGCAGGCTTCTTTTTTGCGATGAACAGCAAGTTGTTCTCGAACGGATAGCTTATCAAAGTCAGGCACACTTTCTTCCACGCCAGGAACATCTGGAGGAGGAGGGTTGGGCGGGTCGTGTAGCAACCGTTCTTTAATCCATACCGCACGTTTGATCGGATGAGAGTCCGCTCCGTCTGATCCTGCTAAGTGAGTGGAAGCATGACCAAGCACTCCTCCCGGCCTATCAGTACCCCGAAGAGTAACGCGCTCAAATTTTTGAGATTTAGGTCCGTTTAACCCATAATGTTTGGCTAGAGAGGCATTGAGCATGGTGAAATCTGCATCAATAAATTGCAAAGCCGAGGTGTTGCTACGAAGAATTTCCCGGAAGAATTCCCGGGTTTCTGCGGCCATGTAAGGCTTCAATCGATTATCAAAATTCCTGTAGTATTGGGGGTTAACAGCAACCCGATCGACTCCTTCAAGATCCAGCCACTGGTCACAAAATTCTTTGGCGAAACGGTCGGACTTCGAATCCTTTAACATCCGCTCAAACTGTCCTTGCAATACGGAGCCTTCCAGGAGCCGTCCTGAATTAGCCAGAGCAGATAATTCTTCATCAGGCATTGAACTCCAAAGAAAATAGGATAACCTAGCGGCTAATTCATGAGCACTTAGCTTTCTTGGCTTATCGGATTTGAAAGGTTCGCTCAGGTACAGGAAGTGAGGAGAAGCCAAGGCGGCGGATAAGGTCTCTTTGAGGGCAGAGATTGGCGTGTCGGTCTGTTTTCGAATGAACTCGAAGTGGGCAACCCATTTACTTATTTCTTCCTCACTGATCGGACGCCTCCAAGCTCGGCGCAGGAATCGGCTTATGATTTTTTTTATATTGTTTGAATTAGTAAAATCTTCGCCTTCATGGATGATTCTTCGGTGCAATGGCGGAGGCCAAGCCGGATAGTCATTCCGGACAAACTCCACGGATTCAATGATAATATTTGGAAAACTAGGATCCTCTGGGTAAGACTTAACCTTCTTTTTTGTAACCTTACCTTTATTATTTTTTACTTCAATTACCTTGTCCACCGCCTTGGGCGGTGGCTCGCCGTCGTAAAGAGCGTTCCTCAAGGAAATAATCCCATTTAATTTATCATCAGGCACATTAGCCATTGGCTGAGGAAAGAACTCAGCCATACCGGAAATTTCATAGTACCTTGGTGAGTTTGAGGTTATTGGAATTTCCCCAGCATCACTTATTATATTAAGGGTTAGTCCGGAGACGAAATATCCATATTGTGCAGATAAGAGAGGTGCGGGTTGACCTGGCTTCCGATCAGTGTAGGCCTTTACACGAATACTAAATCTACCTTTCCTAGGAAGGTTATTAAAAGAGCCATGCCAATAGTTAACGCGACCCAAACGGCCTGAGGAAAAGCCAATAAAATTCTTAGTTAATGGGCCTCTTATTTTACTTTTTGCCAGATTGATTTGGGTAACTTCTCTTTTTGCCTGCACTCCATCCATTAGGATAGAATCGAATGCTCTCCTTGCAGTTTTTAGGCTGGTTTCAATTTGCAGTGCGTTCATTGTCAGAGAAGCACCGTTGTTCCTGAAGCCTTCTGGTGAGGAAGCATCAGAAGGCAGGGCTTCACTGTAATTCATTTCCAACCCTAAGAGGTCGGTCATTGTATATTGGTATTCAGCACGGTTAAGGCGTCTTAACACCGCCTGTCCACCTGCATTGCGACGGATCTCAGCTGCCAGTTTAAGGCGCTGGGTAATCCAGCTGGTTAACTTCCTCCTTTCAGAAATCGTTAGAGGAGGCTCTTTTTCAGGGGGCATTTCTCCGAGGTTAATTTTATTTAAAGCATCGTGCCACCGCTCCGCCGAAGTTCCATGAACAATATCCGGGTCAAGGGTATCCAGTCTAAGCCCCCCCCTTTTGCTTTTTCTCTCCGTGGCAGTTCAAACAATGCT
>CACDBG010000063.1 GCA_902551155.1 uncultured Verrucomicrobiota bacterium
AAAATGCGTGTATGGAACCTCACGCATCTCAAAATCATGTGCCAAAAGGTGTAACTCGAGTTGGGCGGCCTGCTCCTCCGTCAGTTTGGAGGCAAAGGAAGTTATCGGCTTCTTTTCACCCATTACTTCAACACCATTAGCTCCACTTTTCGGTATTCCACTGGATGGCTCTCTGATTGTAGAGAAATATAACCTTCCTTCAGGGACAAATTTCCACCGTCAACAAGCTTTTTTGCATCTTCATCACGTGGGTCATACTGAGGCTTAAAGTAACTCATTACTTCCTCACCGTTTACGAAGTGTTTGATGCTTTCCCCTCCTCGAACTTCAACTTCCACTCTTACCCACTGATCTCCACGAAAAGTTTTGGATGTACTACTGAAACAATGCCGGGTCTCTAATTTACCATCCATCACCACGTTGGTCCCAGGGGTACAAAGATTTGCGGTCGTACGATTACCTTTTTCCTTACCTCCTAACAGCTGCACTTCAATAGAAACTGGGAAATCCTGATCTAATCTAATTGTCTTGGGATCTTGGCAATGCAACATTATACCGCTATTACGCCAGGCCCAACCAGGGCCACCCTTGAGCTGATCACCAACAAAACGATACTCAACTGCTATACGGTAGTGGGATACTTTTAATTTATGAAAAATATGGCCAAACTGTTCCCCGAATTCTTCGTACCCCTTGTAGCCGACCTTTAATAGGCCATCCTCTACTCGAAAGGTATTTTTAAAATTCTTTCCTAACGGCTGACCTTTAATCTTAGGCGTCCAACCCTCCAAATTCTTCCCATTAAAGAGGGGCACCCACTCCGCAGACTTCGCAAACCCGGCCAACATTGTAAATACCAGTACGGTGATTATTTTTGGAATAAATTGCATGCCTTTCTGTACACCAGTAGAGCTCTTGAGCAAATGTAAAACGCTTTGACAAGCACCTCGGTCTCACTCAACGCTTTAGTCCGTGCCTGATAACCGTAAAGCCCGGCGTTTAACCTCCAAGCTATTGGAGTGGTATGAGAAAAATGCCCGTGATTTACCATGGCGCAATACCTTGCATCCTTATGGCATCTGGATATCAGAAATCATGTTGCAACAAACTCAAGTTGCAACAGTAATTCCTTATTGGAAAAGATGGATGCAAACTTTACCCACCATTCAAAAACTATCACGAGCAAAACCTGAAAGAGTGCTCAAGCTTTGGGAGGGCCTCGGCTACTATTCGCGTGCACGTAATATACAATTGGCCGCTAAACAAATTGTTACAGAATACCAGGGTGTTTTCCCAGAGAACCCCGCAGTCATTAGAAAGTTGCCCGG
The DNA here is from genome assembly GCA_902551155.1 of uncultured Verrucomicrobiota bacterium. GTDB lineage: Bacteria > Verrucomicrobiota > Verrucomicrobiia > Limisphaerales > UBA1100 > UBA1100. The sequence goes on from CACDBG010000063.1 coordinate 1,329, forward strand.
CATTGGCCCCTACACAACCGGAGCGATCAGCAGCATAGCCTTTGGCCTTCCTGAACCCATTGTCGACGGTAATGTCACACGTATACTAACACGCATTTTTGGGATAGACAAAAACCCAAAAGATAAAGATACCCAAATAAAACTTTGGTCACTGGCCAAAACTTTAGTCTGTTCAACTGAAGATTGCTCATCACTCAACCAGTCGCTCATGGAGTTGGGCGCTACGGTCTGCCACGTACGTCAACCCGAATGCCATAACTGTCCAGTGATGCGTAGTTGTACTACGAAACGTAAAAACATGATTCATCTCATACCTGCGAAAGGAAAACCAACCCGCTATGAAGAAAAGGAAATCGAGGTGTATGTACTTTTTCGAGGGAGAAATTTACTCCTCCAAAAAAGACCTGATGGTTTAATTAATGCGGGATTCTGGGAACTACCCAATAATGAAACCGGACCGAAACTAAAAATTGCCAACAAAAAAGAACCGATCATAAAAATACGGCATAGTATTACCAAATACCGAATACTGCTTAAGGCTTATAGTACAAATTATAATAAAAAAATAGAAGGTAAGTGGTGTAACGGGACAGACATTAGGAAACTGCCAATATCTGCTTCACATAGAAAACTGATTACGGCTCTATCAAAGCAACACAAGGACTTCACTCAAATATTTACCCCAAGTACTTTGAAAGTTAGGTGAAAAATCAAACTAACGCTGACGCACTTCAATACCAATAATGTTAAAATAATCCACCCGCTTATCTTTACGAACACCATCAATATCCACCTGAATGACACAGTGATCTGCCTCGGTTTTGGACACACGATATAGGAGATATTCCTCGCCGGTACGCACCCTCATGAAAAGCTGTTCGGTCTGACCCTCGGGATTTAGTTTTAAAAAACGACCTAACTCAGTTTCCATAAATTTTTTATTAAACTTTGTGTTAGAATTATTATATGTAGCCAAGATCACAGGAGTGACCGCAGTAGATGGCGGTGGCGGAGGTGGTGGCGGCGAGGCTCCTCCGGGGGCCCCGATCATACCCGGTACCTGTATCGCTGGCATCCAGTCTGCACACCCTTCAAACCAAGCAAGATCAGTTGGTAAAATCTGCCCACGCTTAAGGTATTCGCGAGCCTCTTCAATAGGATACGGTCCGAAAGCTTCGCCATCTCGAGTGAAATGCAGCAACATGAGTAAGACATTGCTACCCCAATCCAAAGTTGGCAAACCGATTCGAGAATGGACATTCGCAGAACTTTTTGGTATATGATTGGCCATGAAGCCCCCTGTACTCATCATATTACTCATGATGTACCTGCTGATCTCAACAGCATGTTCCTCAACACGAGCTCAAGGACATCATACTCGTGAACGCCTTGAAGACGGTACACCTGAAGCTATGTTGACTGAAGTAGCTGTACGACCGCTTAGCTTAGCTGGCAGTGCGTTGGGTGGTGCTATTTACATCGTTTACTGGCCTTTTGCCAAGATGTCAGGGGCAGACACTACGCCGGCGAAACACATACTAATCGACAAACCTTATGAGGCAACTTTCAATCGCCCGCTGGGTGACTTCCGCCAACTAAGAGAAATGGATAGGGAGAACTAAACAATGGTGCTAATTTCACAAAACTCTCTGGAAGAACCACCTACTATGCAGAAAGATAGAAAAATAGAAGACCAGGAATCAAACATTATTGAGACAGGATCGCGCCCCAGTGTACTGGCTATTCTTTGTGTTTTTTGTGCCTCCTTGGGTATGCTGTTTTTTCCGGCAGTAGCAGCCATTCCAATGGGCATCTACGCACTGAAGTATATTAATGAAAGTGAAGGCCGTTTAAGCGGTAGGCAAATGGCAGTCACTGGCTTATGCGTAGCAATTACCTCTCTTTCCCTTTGGCTCGTACTTTTTACCCTAACATGGGCAGGAGCTAAACTTTTCACAACTATGATAGACCTGATTGGGGGAGCCTTTAAACTGATAACTGCCCCTTTAGGTAACTAGGGACCGGAAGGTTTGTTTATTTTCTAGAGGCAGGTGTATCGGTTTTTGAGTTGACCGATGACCGGTAGGAACCCGATGAAGATTGGCGAGCATCCAACGGGTAATTGATGTCCCCAACACGCGCATTACCCTGAACTCGAAGCAACTGAACCGCTTGAACGCGTCGCGCTCCTGCCTTTTTCGATAACCCCTCTGGTTGCTTTAAAGATTTGGATTTAATTTCAAGCGTAGACTGTCTGGAGCGCAACTGTTGCTGTAACGCACGCTGGTATTGCCAGCGATTAGCCTGATCAGGCATACCATCCAAGGTGGCCTCAAAAACAACCAGCTTTCGGAGAGTTTGATTGGTTCCCTGAACCCGAAAAAAGAACTGACCTTCGACAGGCAGAGTAGCTACAGAAACATCTCCGGATCTTTTCTTTGAGGCAGAAATAGAGCTCCCCCCTGGTGTAAGAGCTGCGGGAGCTAATCCTCCGACTTTTTCAATTGTCACTCTTCTTTGAGCTGGAGCCGAATTTGCCGCGGATAACTTCGAAGCCGATGGTGCTGCAAACTTCTCTTGATTAATTACATTACCAGTATAAACCGATCCATCACGATCTATCACTTTAACGAGGTTGCCGGTTCTCTCGATTTGAAAATCCTCAAGTATGGGTTCGGGCAACTGCTTGGCTTTCAAGTTGGATTTTTCAACTGGCTCCTGCGCAAAATTCTGAGCCATATCCTCAAGGTTATTATATCGAACAACACTTCGAGTAGGCGCTTTATGAGCCATAGCTTTCGGCATATTTAAAGAACGGTTTGATGGAACCGACTGCAGGGGAGAATTTTTTTTAGATTCAATTGAAGCAGGAGCACCAGCCGATTCCTTGTCGATACTCGATGACGCATTTACAGTTGATGAAGCGGTAGCCCGTTCAGGGTTAATATCCCTACCTTTAAATTTTAAATCCTCTTGGGCAGGCATTGGCCGTGGAACCTCTAAATCCACCTTTGCTAGCTCCGTTTGATTAGCCATGGGCTCTGAGTTAAAATCTAGCGAGACCACCAACGCCAGAGCACACACAGCTCCCCCCGTTACCCAAGGTAGCCAAGTCGGAATTCCACTCTCTGCAGGTTCGGATACTTCCGAGTGCTCTTTCGAATAAACCCTTTCCACCTCGCCCTGCAACATTGTGCGGGTAGCTTCATCCAGCTCAATGGGCTCACTTTCAAGTTCCTTCCGACGATTCCGGGCATAAGCCTCCAACCGCTGCTCGATGGGGTCTGAATCCGGATTTTTTTGGTTTTCAGCCATTCTCTTATCCTTTAGACGGAACTTGTGAGGGAAATGCACCCATTTTCCTTCGAGAAAATATGTCTCGCATTACCGTTTCGAGTTTTGCCCTGCATTTACTGAGTCTTGAGCTCACTGTTTTTTCGTTCAAATCCAACTCAGAACTGATTTCAGTGTAACTTAAATCACCAAAATAGCGCAATTCGAGAATTTCCTGGCAAGAACCCCCTAATTGAGCCAAAGCCTCACTCACCAAACGCCAGTCCTCCTCTTTGAGTATACCTTCGATAGGGGACGCATCCGAGCTGGGGGGATCAATAAGCCGATTCCCTTCCTCATCCTCAGCTTGAAGAGAAAGCGGGATCTCCCCCCCACCACGCTTAGCGGCCACTTGCTTGGCGTGATAATCCCGAGCTTTATTGGCTGCTATTCGAAAAAGCCAGGTTTGCAGGCGGCTTTTCCCCCCAAAAGTATCGAGCTTATTGACGACCGAAAGAAAGACTTCCTGACAAATCTCATCGGCATCTTCACGGGTAAAAGTACTGGAAATCTGAAAGACATAACGCCCTACCGGCTCATAGTGCTCGGCAAAGAGCTGATCCCATGCCTTTGACTCCCCAGTCAGGCATCGCTGGATCATCTCGCGTTCAGCCTCCAAATCCATGAAAAGAAACTTAGTCTAAGGTTGCAACCTTTGCCACCTCGATTTCTACCGGTTGAGTCTCAGCCCGAATTTCGGGCTCATAATACTGATAGGCAGTAGCTTTAAGCGTCTTGGCTTTCACGGGGAACTTGGCCTTGAGCTCATAAGAGAACTCAACGGGCCGTTCAGGATTAATTTCGCGAAAATATAGGGTCACCTGCCGGCCGTTGATTGAATATTTTTCTATCACTCCTTCATCCTTCAGGCCTTGAAAGTATTCTGGCATCACTGCAAAACCAGGCGGGATTCCCAAATCTACCAAGGTCATATCAGCAACCTCATCACGGTGATACTGCAACCTTACTTTCACCCCCAAGGTATCATCCACCTTGAGGGTCTTAGCATCATAAGTTACCTCAATAGTAAGGGGCTGATCCTCCGCCAAAGGATTCTCCTGCCAAGGCAGGTAATGCACCGCCACGATTTGATAGGCGAGATTTCCTTTACCAGATGGCTCGAGAGTAACCCTGTTCTCACCTTCCTTCGCCAGATGTCGTAGGCTAATCAAACGGAATACATCACTAGTCTCTGATGTGATCACCAGCTGCTGAGCGACTTTGCCATTGGCAATCAGAGCAATAGAAAGATCCTCATCCAATCCTCCCCCGCCATCTGTCCCTGCCAAAAGCGCACGCATGGCGTGCACCGTAGCCTGAGTTGAATACCACGTGCCCCGTGAATCTTTCTTGCCAACCAACCACTCCAAGGCTTTGTGGGCAACTGAAGTATGCTGACGGCCTTTCAGAAACGCGTAAGAAATAATAGCGGTAGTCTCGATGGTAAGGGTATTGCCTCTGCCAAAAGTTACTCCTTGAGAGTCTGAACCCCAATAGATCAGTTCCTTCTCTGTCGTCTTGGCTTTCTCAAGCCGGTTAATTAATTCCTTGGCTTCAAATCGTTCAGCGGCTACCAGTGCATTGGCGCACAACCCCAGAGTGTAATTATCCTTTTCTCTGTCGGCATTCTCCAAGATATAATCCAAAGCTCGATTCAACCGGTTATCCTGCTGACCGGATTCAGCCAGAGCCCAGGCGATGTAGGCAGTAGTCCGCAGCTTTGCTCCTTGGAATGCGTTGATCGCTCCCTCGGCAATTCCGCCTTGATCGGGCTCCCATGAGCCGTCCCTTTTCTGGCGGCTATAAAGCCAATCACGAGTACGCTCAACCACCTTTGGATCCACATCATATACCTTGGCCATGTCTGAAAACTCCATTAGCCCATAAGCTGTTAAAACATTGTGGGCGGGGGCCTTACCAAACCACTCAAACCCGCCACCTTTAACTTCAAAGGAAAGCAGTCGCTGATAACCAATATTAATGAAGTTCAGGGCCTTCATCTCAATTTCAGGGTTAATCTGTTTATTGCGACGCATGTAGTCGAGCACCAGAATATTGGGGTAAGTGGCTGAAGAAGTTTGCTCAAAACAACCGTAGGGCATCTGAAAAATTCCATCCAAGCCCTCGACCACCTGGCTGAAGGCACCCGGATAAATCTTCACATACAGATCATTGGCTCCTTCAATGGCTTCAACCGGGAATTGAATCTGTTGGGTTAGGTTTTCATCGAGTCTGCCATTCAGAATCTCTTCAAAGCGTTTACCATCAGGCTCCACACGCACGCGCCTCTCCACTGCATCGGCCAGTTCCGATCCAAAAGCCTTTAGGGTTAATGTGTGGTTGCCCGGCTTTACAGCCTTTAGTGTGAAATACACACTGGTTACTTCCTGTGGGCCAATCTCCAGAGTTTTGGTGGGATCATCGAGCAACTCAAACCAAGTGTTTTCCTGTACTTCCAGCCGGATTGTTTGGGGTTTATCCAGATAATTGTAAACGGCTACGGGCACACTCACCTGATCATTCTGGGTAAGGGCCACCGGAAAATCGATGTCCACGAA
>CACDBG010000064.1 GCA_902551155.1 uncultured Verrucomicrobiota bacterium
ACCCACCGCACCCCGCCACTATTGGATCCATGGCGCACCAATGTGTGATTCCATTTCCCGCTATCATCACTACGCACCCAGCAGGACACCGCTCCACCACGTTCAAAGTTTGCGCCGGCGGCCATTACCAAAAGTTGTGCGGGACTTTTAAGCAGGCGCCCTTGACCATCCCGCGTGAAAGTAACTGACTTAAGGATGTTTCCTTTCATATATTCCAGACCCAAGTCATTGACCTTGCCCAGATCAAGATCCACCTGCCATCGGCCATCGGCCTGATCCAGTCGCAACACCTGTGCGGACTGTTTTTGGCCATCGGGGGGAATCACCCAACGCGCATCCAGCCAATAGCCATTGGCTGCATAAAGTTTTCCTTTGTGGGCGGCCAAATGCATGATTTCCGAACCGCCGGCCCACTGACCTTTTTCATCAAAATAGCCCGCATCAAAACTTTGCAGCCATTTGGATGGGTCAGCCATAGTTGTTACGCAGGCCAATGTCAGTAATCCAATTAGCAGAGTTATTTTGAAGGTTTGCACGAAAAGGGACGGTGCGTGAATGGTGTCCGGCGGGCAAGTGGATTCCACGCGTACCGCCGAAATCGGCGGCGAATAGCCTACGCAAAAAGAGTTTACTTGCAACTGTAACAATTCGGCAGGACAATAACGGTCACTTCATGGGGAACGGGTTTTTTTTTTGAGTCTGGCTATAGCCTTGGTTGTTGTTTGCTTCATCTGGCTCCTGCTGGTGCTGCGATTGGAGAAGGAAACACGAAGCTACTCGGGGATTATTGGTAATGTTGTAGCTTCTCTGGTGCTCCTGCTTATTGAGTTTCCCGAACACACGCCAGGTTTGTGGGCATATGGATTTAAATTAGTGTTAATGGCGTGGGCTGTTTCTTTTGTTCTGATGATCCTCGGATTTGATGCCGGTCGCCGGAGTCCGCACCCATGGCGCAAGGCGTTGATCATCTGTGGCGTATTAAGTATAAGTTTTAATGCATTGGGCGGCTTAGCCTTTCTTTGGGAGGCCACCACCTCGGCGGGCGGTGTGTGATCCCTCTGAACTGTTTTACTTGCGGGCCTGACTTCATGACGTGATGATGCCGCTTCCATGAGATTCTTTGCCGTTTTCCTTTTCATTTGTTTCACCCAGCTAAGTTGGAGTGCCGCCAAGCCCAATGTCATCCTAGTTATGGCTGATGACCAAGGCTGGGGCCAGACAGGTTACTACAATCACCCCGTGCTCAAGACACCCCATCTGGACGCCATGGCCAAGGCTGGCCTGCGCCTTGACCGTTTCTATGCCGGTGGGCCGGTCTGTTCTCCTACGCGGGCCACGGTGTTAACCGGCCGCACGCATGATCGTACCGGTGTGTTTGATCATGGCTACGCGTTGCGCAGCCAGGAAAAGACGCTTGCTGCTGCGATGCAAAAGGCCGGCTACGCTACGGGTCACTTTGGCAAGTGGCACCTTAATGGTTTGCGCGGGCCAGGCGTGCCGATTCTGAAAGACGATTCCCATAGTCCGGGCAAAGTAGGCTTTGATGAATGGCTTTCAGTTACAAACTTTTTCGAACGCGATCCACTTTTAAGCCGCGCGGGAAAATTTGAGGATCACAAGGGTGATTCCTCTGAGGTTGTTGTCGACGAAGCTCTGAAATTCATCGCTCGAAAAGTGAAAGCCAAGCAACCCTTCTTTACGGTAATTTGGTACGGCACACCACACAGCCCGTGGATCGCCCACAATAAGGACAAGGCCACCTTTGCCAAGCTCACGGCCAAGGCGCAGGATCACTACGGCGAACTGGTTGCCATGGATCGCAGTATTGGCACTTTGCGCCGTGGCCTGCGAAACCTGGGCGTGGAACAAAATACCCTTTTATGGTTTACCAGTGATAATGGGGGGTTGCCGGGATTTGATCCGGACACCACCGGTGGTTTGCGCGGTTACAAGAGCAGCATGTACGAGGGTGGGTTGCGTGTACCCGCTATTATTGAGTGGCCTAAAGTCATCACAAAACCGCGTAAAACACAATATCCGGCAGGAGCAGTGGATATTTTTCCAACGATTGCGGAGGCGGCGGGATTACCCGCTTCCTCCATGCTCCAACCGCAGGACGGCGTCAGTTTAAAGCCCCTGTTTTCGAATGAAATTGGGCCACGCAAAAAGCCATTACCATTTCGTAGTCGTAACCGGTTGGTAATAATTGACAATGAATACAAGCTAATCTCGCTGCCTAACAAGAGGGGGGTAAAATTGGAGCTGTACAACCTCGAAAAAGACACTGCGGAGGCCACAAACCTTTTTGAAAAGGAACCCAGAATTGCTCAGCGCCTGAAGAAAAAAGCGGAGGCCATCAATGTCTCCATTGAAGCCAGCGTGGCGGGTAAGGATTATCCTGAAGGCAAAGTAGGGCCACAGCCACCGCGCATTTTCTGGAACACGGTTGATGCCTATAAACCCTTTTTCCCCGAATGGCGCAAGCGGCCTGAGTACGATGCCTGGCTTAAGAGACGTTTAAAATGAAAATTATCTCCACACTCTTTTATTCCACAGTGGTAGTTATGGCGGTTAAGCTACCACCGTTGGCCAAGCCGGGACAGGGCGCGTTAGTCTCAGCCGATTTAATTTACTCGTTGGAGAACCGGCCGACTCCACAATGCCATGCTTCAACCATAGCCGAAACCCCCAATGGGTTAGTAGCTGCTTGGTTTGCTGGCACTCGAGAGAAACATACTGATGTGGGTATTCGTGTATCACGTCTAGTAAAGGGTGAGTGGACTGCATCGATTGAAGTAGCCGATGGCTCTGAAAGAGAAGAGAAAAAATATCCCTGTTGGAATCCGGTTTTGTTCCAGCCGAAAAATGGGCCACTTATGCTCTTCTACAAGGTGGGCCCCACACCTAGTAGTTGGTGGGGTGTACTGCTGGTTTCCGAGGACAATGGCAGGACTTGGGGTAACCGTCGCAAGCTCGGCAAGGATGACAAAATTGGTCACTTAATTGGCCCGGTAAAAAATAAACCCATTCAACTTGTAGATGGCACCATTCTTTGTCCCTCCAGTACGGAGCACAAAGGGTGGCGAGTACATTTTGAGACCACGCAGGATTTTGGAAAGACATGGAATGTGGTTGGTCCCATCAATGACGGAAAGGAGTTTGGCGCGATCCAACCCAGTATCCTGACTTACGCCGATGGTCGCATGCAAGTGATGTGTCGCAGTAAGCAAAAAGTAGTAGCTCAAAGTGAATCGAAGGATGGGGGTAAAACTTGGGGTAAAATGACCGCCTCAATGCTGCCTAACCCGAATGCCGGCACCGATGCAGTAACCCTCAAAGATGGCCGGCAGCTCATTGTTTACAATCACACCACCCGCGGCCTCAAGTTTCCCTCCGGACGGAATATGCTTAACGTGGCCGTTTCCAGTGATGGGAAAAGCTGGAAGCCAGTACTTACCTTGGAGCGCACCAAGGGTGAATATTCGTACCCTGCAGTCATTCAAGCAAAGGACAGCAAAATACACATTACCTATACTTATCTGCGTCAATCGATAAAACACGCGGTTTTGGATTCGGAAAAACTTAAGTGATATGAATAAAATTCTCGTCCTTTTCGATTCAGCTACTGGCAATGTAAAGCAAATGGCTGACCTTGTTGGAGAGGGAGCTGCATCGGTCCCGGATACAGATGTACGGGTTCTTCCAGTTGAGGAAGCAAAGCCTGCTGATGTAGAATGGTGTGATGGTTTAGCGGTAGGCAGCCCCACTAACATGGGTGTACTTTCGTGGAAGATGAAGCGTTTTTGGGATGAGCAAATGATAGATTCGTGGATGAAAGTGGATGGAAAAATTGCCTGTGCCTTCTCCAGCGGGGGGGGTTGGGGTGGCGGCATGGAGCTGGCCTGTCAATCGATCCATACGGTACTGATGAATTTTGGGTTTCTTATCTTTGGGGTTACCGAATATGCGGGTCGCAAAATAACTGGCCATTATGGTGCAGTCGCCTGTAAAGCGCCGCGCGAAACTGAGGTACAGCAATCCTGCAAACTCCTTGGCAGACGCTTAGCCGAATGGACGGCGCTTTATGTGCATGGCCGTAAGGATCAACATCCTGATGCCAAGGATATTCCCCGTCTTACCCCGGCTGATGTGGAGTAAGGCATGAACGTCTACGCTTACCAGTTGGATATTGTTTGGGAAGATAAGGAGGCCAACTTTCAAAAGGTCCGTGATTGGACGAGTCGCACTGAGCCGCAATCAGGCAGCCTGTTAGTTTTGCCTGAGCTATATGCGACAGGTTTTTCGATGAACGGTCAATCCTTGCAGGAACCAGAGGACGGCCTCACAGAATCCTTTCTTAAAAAACTAGCTAGAGACACGTCCTGTTATGTTCTAGCCGGGTTGGCTTTGGCACGCCCAGGAGGAAAGCCGACCAATGATGCGCTACTGATCAACCCCGAAGGCATACGAGTAGGGCAATATTCGAAGATTCAACCCTTTAACATGGGCAAGGAAGGCGAGAATTATGAGGCGGGTAATGAAATTCAGTGCTTTGAACTATCCGGCGGACTCAGACTCAGTCCTTTTATTTGTTATGACCTACGGTTTCCCGAACTTTTTCGTAAGGCAATGATGGCTGATACTCCTCCCCATGTATTTACTGTTATTGCCAGCTGGCCAAATATGCGTACTCACCACTGGGTGAAATTATTAGAGGCTCGTGCAATTGAAAATCTCGCATACGTCATTGGAGTGAATCGCTGTGGTTCAGACCCCTTTCTTGAATATGACGGAGCCAGCCTGATTATCGACCCAAAAGGGAATCATCTCACTAAGGCTAATTCTGAGGAGGCAGTTATATCTGCAACTCTGGAGATAAATGTTGTGCAGGATTGGCGTGATGATTTCCCAGCTCTTAAGGATAGTAAGCCAAAATGGTGGGCGCTCTGAATAATCAGCCAAAAAGACGCCAGATGAATTGCAAATTTTGTTAGGTTTAGTCATCGTTCTTTTTTGCTGATGTTTAAATATATCCTACTTTTGATCACCTTGTGCCCGCTTGTTTCCACTGCAAAAGAACAGCCTAATGTTCTCTTGATTTGTGTTGATGATCTACGTCCGGAGCTCAAGTCATTCGGAGTGGATTACATCCACTCACCTAATATTGATAAACTTGCTTCGCAAGGCAGAGCTTTTCATCGTCATTATGTGCAAGCGCCCACCTGTGGGGCTTCACGATACACACTGCTTACAGGCACCTATGGACCAGCTGATAATGGCGCATTATTTCGTCAGGCTGAAGCGATGAAAGGAAAGAGTCTTCCTGCTTGGTTCCGTAAACACGGATACACCACCGTCTCTGTTGGTAAAGTGTCTCACCATCCGGGCGGAAGAGGTGGGGCAAACTGGGATGACAGCTCAAAGCCAGAAATGCCCGAAGCATGGACACGGCATTTATTACCTTCCGGGCCTTGGCAGCATCCCCGTGGAGCGATGCACGGTTTGGCGAATGGAGAAATCCGAAAGAACGCCAAGGACATGGATGTGCATCAGTCCTTTGAGGGACCTGACACCATCTACCCCGACGGATTGATTACTGATGAAGCTTTAAAGCAGATGAATGCCTTAGCTAAAGCCAGCAAACCTTTCCTTTTAGCTGTCGGAATTATTCGTCCGCACTTGCCCTTTGGTGCGCCGGCCAAGTACATGAAACATTATAAGAATACATCACTTCCCGTGATTCCTCACGCGAAGAAGCCTGAAGGAAAAACCACGTGGCATGGTTCAGGCGAATTCATGAAATATAACCGATGGAAACGTAATCCCAATAATGATCCAGATTTCGCAATAGAAGTGCGCAAACACTATGCCGCTTGCGTTACCTATGCTGATGCTTTAATAGGTCAGTTAATAGAAAGGCTGGACAAACTGAAACTCCGTGAAAATACCATTATTGTCTTGTGGGGAGATCATGGCTGGCATCTGGGAGAGCATGCCATTTGGGGAAAGCACGCGCTGTTTGAAGAATCACTACGGTCTCCTTTGATTATTTCACACTCCGGCTTAAGCGCCCCCGGTAAGCCTACGGGTGCCATAGTAGAAACTTTGGATGTGTTTCCCACAATTTGTGATTTGGCAGGTATTGATGCGCCTTCAAATTTGGATGGGCGTTCACTCATGCCGATTCTGAAGAACCCTGATGCTAAAGGTCATCCAGCATTTGCATATAAACGCGGTGCTCAAACTATTAGAACAGATACCCACCGGTTAATAGTCCACAAGGGTGGTGAACTAGAATTATACGACCACGAAAGTTCTGAGGGTGAGACGAAAAATTTAGCCGAAATTCAACCTCAAAAGGCGGCTTCCTTGCTCAAACAATTAAAAGAGCGGTTGGATTAATTGTAATTTACTGAGATCTTTTTTTGGGCAATCCTAGGTCGAGTTACAATTGGTATATGATATCATCATTAAATAGGCGCAATTTTTTAAAAGGGATCGGCGTTTCTATTGCTATCCCTGCGCTTGAATCGCTTGGAGTTCCTGCGGGCAAGACACCTGCTGCTAAACGTTTCGTTTGTGTTTCACCTAATTACGGCATGAATCCGGTCGGGTTTTTCCCCGATCAGACTGGGGCAAACTACGCGATGCCTGCACTTTTAAAGCCTCTGGAGAAGCATCGCCGTGACCTTACCGTATTCACCAATCTGGATCACCCTGAGGTTGGCGGTGGGCACGGTTGTTCCAACACCTTTCTTAACGGGATAGAGCTCAAAGACACTAAGGATAATCCTCAAAGGTTGTTATCCCTTGACCAGTTGCTTGCTGAAAAGATCGGACAGCAAACAAGGTTTCCTACCCTGCGAATGGGTTCGGGGGGCATCTCATGGTCTCGGGCCGGTGTCATCCTTCCCAGCACAGGTAGTCCTGCTCAAATTTTCTCCAATTTGTTTCTGGAAGACAATCCGAAGGTAAAGGCCAAGACCAAGGATTATCTTCGTGAGGATGCCAGTATCCTGGATGTAGTGCGTAAGGATACACGGCGACTCAATAGAGTTTTAACCAAAAGGGACCAAACCAAGCTCGA
>CACDBG010000065.1 GCA_902551155.1 uncultured Verrucomicrobiota bacterium
TAAGCTGATTAGAGAAATTTATCCAACCCGCTCTGAAAAGAGCGGGTTTTTTATTGGGCCAAGCGATGGAATAGGTATTATCACGAGGTAACCAAGCTACCTGATGAATTTCGCAGACTATCTAATCCTTATTCTTTATTTCACTGGTATGGCCGGCATTGGTATTTGGGCCATGCGTCAGGTCAAGGCTCAGGAAGATTACTTTATGGGTGGCCGTAAATTCGGAAAATTATTCCAGACTTTTGCTGCCTTTGGAGCAGGCACTGGGTCGGCTGATCCGGTTAATACAGCTCGAGGTACTTTTGCTAATGGCATGAGCGGTATGTGGGGGGTCATGTATTGGCTTTTTGTTACGCCTATCTATTGGATTAGCGCAGTTTGGTATCGGCGAATGCGTTGTCTGACATTAGGCGACTGGTTTGCTGAACGTTATGAATCAAAATCTATTGGTGCAGCATATGCCGTTTTTGGCTGTTTTTATTATATGGTATACGGAGCAATGCTTTTTACTGCTATTGGAAAAGTAGCGGTACCACTGATGGGGCCTGAACTATTTGGTCTGTCTACGGGCCTGGTTCTGATTCCCATTGTGGCTCTAATTGTCATTGTTTATGGCGTCCTCGGGGGTGTCACTGCGGCATATTGGACGGATTTGATTCAGGGCATTTGTATTATACTGCTTTCAATTTTGTTGATTCCGTTCGGGCTTAATGCAGTTGTAGATAAATTTGGTCAAGAGGGGGATAGGTGGACTGATGGGTTTCGTGTGATGCACGAGCAACTGCCTGAATCTACCTTCACTATTTTGGGAGGAACCGCTTCAAGTGAATTTCCTCTGTATGCAATCGTTGTTATTGTCATTATGAATATGATTGGCATTGTATTGACGCCGCATTTTATCGTGACGGGAGGTGGTACGGCAAAAAGCGAGCACGATGCCAGAGTGGGTTTGGTTACGGGTAACTTTATCAAAAGATTTTGTACGATTGGTTGGGTGGTTACTGCATTAATCGTATTGACTCTGTTTTCATCTCAGCCTGAGTTAATAGCTGATCCGGATCAGGCCTGGGGGGTGGCTACCAAAGAGTTGCTTGGGCCTTTGGGGATTGGTTTGGTGGGCTTAATGCTGGCCTGTCTGCTCGCGGCTATGATGAGTAGTGTGGACTGTTACATGCTTGTTTGTTCGGCTTTGGTGGTGCGCAATATTTACGTACCGTTTGTCAAAGAGGATGCGGGTGAAAAAGAGTGTTTAACACTCGGTCGAATTACTGGTGCCATTGTTGTGATTGGGGCAGTGGTGGGTGCGCTTTTGGTCGATGATATGTTTGCTATACTAAAACAAACCTGGATTGTGCCCATGACTTTTGCTGCGTTGTTCTGGGTTGGTATGTTTTGGCGGAGAGCTACTACCAGAGCCGGTTGGGTGACGGTGATCTTTTGTGTCTTAAGTTTCTTTATTTTACCCAGGGCTATTCCGGCAATTTCACCTGGATTACGTTCTAACGATGCATACCTAGCGGTTACTGAAATTATAGAAACTAAAGTTGAACGAGACGCAGCTCCTTTCGATGTGGCGGCGGGTAAAGCTGGAACAGTCGGCGAAAAAATTACTGAAGTAACAAAGACAGGAGGAAAATCGATTTACTGGAGCGGAGGGGTAAAAGAGGAGGAGGGTGTGATTCGAGGTGAAGGTACGTTTCGGTTTGATATGATAATTTATGATAAAGTTTTGGGGCTTAATTTGATCAAGGCGCAGAATGCGCTCCTCTCAACGTTGGATTTGCCTTTCAAGATTATCGCGCCTTTTCTGATGATGATTCTGGTTAGCTTGTTTACTCAGCCCAACAGTAAGAAGGCATTGGATCGGTTGTATGTGAAAATGAAAACGCCTGTAGATCCGGACCCAGAATCGGATGCCCGAGAAATCGACGTGAGCTATGCACGGCCGGATAGGTTTGATGATCAAAAGTTGTTGCCCAACTCAGATTGGGAATTTCAGCGCCCTACAAAAATGGACGTTTGGGGGTTTGTGGCGTGCTTTGGGATTTGTTTTGCAATTATTGGTATTGTCCTCTGGGTTGCCAGCATCGGGGCTTAGAAAAAGCCGTTTGAGCTTAGAAAAAGCCGTTTGAGAATTGTCTGCTATGGTCGATTCGTAGGAAGATTACTCGCCGAGCTTCGTCTCAATTCGGTCGAGTTTCTGATTGAGCTTAAGGTAGCAATGGCCGCCTAAGGCGAGTAACAGGAAGACGCCAACGGCTATGAATCCCTTTGTGCCTGCTTTGTCCCATATTGCCCAACCTGCTCCGATAGTGGAGGCAAATAAGGCTAAGCCAATAGCAAGGTTTAGCGCCACCCGCTTACCGCCTTTGGGCAAAGAGTCTCCCAGCAGCTCCTTGCTGTTAATCATGAAGAAGAAGGTTAAGTAGGCGATTGGAAGTAACACCATGCCAAATACGCTGGTGGGAACAACAAGGAGAAAGCCTGCTTTCTCAGTGCCCCAAATAAAAATGTAACCTAGTGCGCCGGTAATGCCGGGCAGTATAGATCCTAATTTGTGTACTGGCCCACTCAAACTACTGCCCAGAGCTTCGGAAAGGCAGAACCCATTGATGAGCATCAAAATAATGATTGTGGAGACTGCCATGCCCAATACGCCGATCCCAAAGACTGTTTGGGATATAGTTTTGCTTTTGGTTAAGTTCTCTAGTGAATCAGCTAGTTGGAATGCATCCCGATCGACGAGCATAGCTGCTAGTTTTTTGTCAGCCAGATTAGGGGTTTTGGGTTCTTCGTTGGGTTTTGTGTTTGATTCAAGATGAGCTTGGAATTTGGCAAGATTATCATTGTATCCCTTTTGAATTTTTGAGGGGACTTCAAGCTTGCTGCTTGGGTCGATTAATCCAACGTTATATTTTCCGTGGAATTGACTGGCGGCGGCAATCATAACACAGGTGGTGGCAAGGAAGAAGGGGACAAATAATCCAATACCTAAATCAAAAGTAGCCAAGCCGCGGTGTTCCTTGCCCCATCCCTTGCGCAACATGGAGTAGGGAAGGAGAAAGGTCATATTAATGCCTACGGCTGTTGCAGCAGCTGTAACCATCTTGAATCGTTGTTTATCAAGGATTTCCTGATTCCAGTAGTCTTGTTTAGATGACTGTTCTATAACTTTGCTGAGTTCAGAGGCCGGTTGTAAGAGCATGTTAAAGTTGGGAATAAAACCTTTTAGTATGGCACTCCAATTCAGCTCGGTGGCCATGACAGCCACAACTCCAAAAAAACTCAACACCACGATGCCAACCATAATCTTTAATATCACTTCAAAATACTTGGCCCATTTGCTGTCATACATCAGCACCACAACGGTTCCAACAATAAATAAAAGGGCTGCTCCAAGATATTTCCCGGAATCTCCTTCAGGAACAACACCAAGATTTTGTTGTAGTGCGGCGGTGCCAAGTGAAAACTGAGGCATGGCCCAGACGAGGTTGGCCAGCATGGCGGCGATCAGCCAGCCCCACCCAAGCACAGGGTTGATGTGTTCGTTGATGGCTTGAAAGGGCTTTTTTCCGGTGGATAATGTGACATAGCCGATAACTGAAAGCATCAACACTCCAAAAATCATCATTAGTGGCTGTAACCACAATAATTCAGTTCCGCCGATAATGCCTAAGTACAGACTCCCTCCCAGTGAGCCGCCACCCAAAGTTATGGCTCCTTGTAACCAGCCTGGGCCAGATAGCTTGGTGTAGGTCAGAAGTTTTTCGGAGGTAGGTTTGTGCTCAACTGCTTTGAGTAATTCCTTCTCCTTGGCCAAAGAGTCATTCGTCTCGCTCATAAGACAGCCCAGAGTGAACGGGTTTTTACTAGGAATTGAAAGCCTGAAAATCAGGTGAAATCACCGCTTCTCAGCGAGATCCAAACAAATTAGATAAGCTTCGCTTCGCAAATAAACTCGTTTATCTGCCATTGCCGGAGCAGCCCAGCAGGGATATCGTAATTGAGGGACCATGTAAGAAGCTAGTTCGACCGCTTTTCTTGCGTTCAATTGGAAAAGGCCGAATTTACCAGTTTCTCCCAATACAATTAGTTTTCCATCAGCTTGAATGAATGAGCCTCTGCCGTATTTTTTCGAGGGTGGACCATATTTTTGCCAAGCTTCATCTTGTTCCCAAAGAAGTTTGCCCGTTAAGAATTCCACGCAACGAAATTTAGCGTCAGGTTCATTGCGCCCGCTGAAAGCGTAGATATTGCCTTTATGTACAATGGGGGTCATCCAGTGCAACCCTAGCACTTCCGCAAGACGCGGGTTATTAGCCTGAATACGGCGTGTTTGATCGCTCCAAACTTCGGTGTAACCGCTGAGATCCTTTTTGATTTTCAGAACAAATGAGCCTTCTCCGTAGTATGCTGAAGAAAAGAAAATGTGATCATTAATTACTACAGGATTAGAGGCGTTCACGGAATCGTTTTCTCGAGCCCGGAACCAACGCTTAAAATATTCTTTTCCGGTAGCTGGATCTAATGCCACCAGACCTTGACGCATTAAGCAAAAGGCAACTCGTTTGCCGTGAACGGTAGCTATTACTGGCGAGGCGTAGCTCGCAATTTTTTCCTGTCCCCGCCAAATCATGATTGGCTCTCCTCGCCATCCCAGTTTAGGCGTCCCATTCCAGGTGTTTTTGCCGATATTTTCCCAGACTGTTTTTCCTGTCTTGGCGTTAAAGGCTACCATCCCGCTATTGGGCTGGCCGCCTACCATGGTGAGCAGGAGGCCTCCTTCCAGTACGGGAGTGCTTCCAACCCCAAAAAAATTGGGTACTATGGTAAAATCCTTGTGTGTGTCTCTTCGCCATATTTGTTTACCCGTTTTCAATTCGAGGCATACTAAAACTCCTTCGGCTCCATAGGTATAGACGTAATCTTTGGTGATGAGTGGAACACAGCGGGGGCCATTATTATAACCGTATGGATCCTCATAGCTTGTTGAGTAAGCATGTCGCCATAAAGGCTTGCCTGTCTTGGCTTCAAGGCAGTCGATAATTTCAATATCAAAGTGTTTTGCAATGTGGTTAGGTAGAGGAATGTATCCACGAGGGATACGACGAGTGGTACTTTCTAGGGATATTTTAAGGCTTTCTACAGTAAGTCGATCTTTGGCTTTAAGGGCAGTTAGTTCTTTATTTAGAAATTTTACCACTGATTCAAGCGTGTCTCCTTCCTCTATCTTGTAGAGTTTGCTGGCTCGATGGAATATCACAAGTTTGCCATCTCTGATAGATGGCGCAGCGTATCCGGTTCCAACCCGTTTGGTGAATATTTCTTTTGGGCCCTTTATAGGAAAGGAATTAATTAAACCTGTTTCTTTTGATATGTTGTCTCCAGTTGGGCCTAAGAATTTGGGCCAATCATCTGCTGAGCTTGAGAAAATCAGTAAAAAAAGAAGGCATGATTTCTTCATGAGATATACAACGGCGTGTTGGTTCTAGACTAAAGGTAAGTTTTAACTGGGCAAGTTAAACTCATTTAGAGCTGAATTGAAGGCATACAAGTTGTTTACTATCTCTAAAATAAAACATCCCGTTTGCAAGGGCAGGGAAAGCCCTTACTTCATCGCGTGTAACTCTTGCGCGTTGGGTGATTTGGAATTCTTTTGGGGTGGCTTTGGCGCGAATAAGTTCGCCTCTCTCAGTCAGGATGAAAAGCTCATTCCCAACGAGAGTGACTGTACCAGAGCGAAGGCCTGGTTGACTCCAAAGCACACGGCCTGTCTTTAAATTTACGCAACGTAAATCTGCACCAGCTTCCTGACGTCCGTGAAATCCATATATGTGTTTTTCGGAAACCACACAGCTTGAATAGTGGCAACTGATGGCCTCATCATTGGCCCAAATTGTTTTCAAATTTCCGCTATTAGCTTCAAGAAGTGTGGCCCCTTTTCCATAACTGGTTGAAATAAAGATTTGATTACCCACTACGATAGGCGTGCAAGCGTTGACACTTGCGTGCATAGCAGGGCGCCATTTTGTGGAGAAATGAATTTTTCCATTATCAGGGTTCAAGGAAACCAGGCCTTCCCTGGTAAAAAAGATAGCTTGTGGCGTATTATTGATATTAGCCAAAATAGGAGAAGCATAGCTTGCGGGTTCATTAGTTGACTGCCAGAGATGTCGCCCGCTATTTATATCCAAGCCGATTATGCCGGCTCCGTTACTCCCACCAATATTTAGAAGAAGAGTTTGCTTTACTACTAATGGCGAGCAGGCAAATCCAAAAAATCCCTTGGAGGCCTTGTATTTAGTTTTGCCGTTTACTTTCCATAACGCTCTTCCTGTTTTCAAATCCCACGCATGGATCATTCCGTTTGCTCCATGGGTGAAAACACGGTTTCCAGAGATTGTGGGAACAGCGCGCGGGCCGTTATCAAAACGAAAGTCATCAACATAATCAGCAACATAGCTGGCTTTCCAAATGGGTTTTCCAGTGTCTGCTTCAATGCACTCAACAGTCTCCTGATTGTTGATTCGGTGAAAAAGGATTAACTTTCCTTTTGATATTACTGGCCCAGCGAATCCGGTCCCAATGTCCATTTTCCATAATTTCTTTGGACCGACTTCAGGCCATTTCAGTAGTGCCTTGCCTTTGTAAGTGCCATCACGCTGTGTTCCCAGAAATTGCGGCCAATCTTCTGCCGCAAGCAATGGGCAGATGAGCAGTAAAAGCATTAAATTTCGCATGTAGGCAGAGAATAGGGGTTCAGTGAATCTCTCTCAAGTCCACATCAGAACCATTGCTATAATTAAGCTGATTCCGACTATCCACCAAAACCAGTGAAGGCCAATTGGTATAACCTGATTCGGTTTTTCAGAGTCGAATTCACGTTTCACGAATTCATCATAATCAAACTCTTCGTCCGGTAGTCCCAAATCTGGTGAATAATCAGTTCTCAAGCCTGTTTCTTCATCGGCTCCGCATTCAGGACAGCTCAAGGCTTTTTGGGGGACATCAGCGCCGCAATGTGCGCAAACTTCGGGAGAGTCGTATGGCATTAGCCCATACCGGCATATTCTTCGTCGGTCT
>CACDBG010000066.1 GCA_902551155.1 uncultured Verrucomicrobiota bacterium
TTTCCAAAATTATAAAACCTCTTTTAAAAGACCGCTGTTATAGTTGCCATTCTGGAGAAGAAGCCGATGGAGACCTCGACCTGAGTACACTGGAAGATAATTCTGAGACGGGAATAAACGGTCTTTTAAGTTCAGTCCAAAAAGATGAACCCAACAATAGTGAACTATTTAAGCGAGTTGATGATAATAGTATGCCAAAAGGGCAGAATGCCAAAAAACTTAACGACGATGAAAAAAAAGCATTTCGTGATTGGATTAACGGGGGAGCAAACATGCCAAAAGCAGTTATTGACTCGGAAAAAATTGTGTCCCTCGTAACAATGCTTTTCAAGGGCGTCCTACCCATCGCCTTTATATTAATTCTGCATTATTTAACTGGGGTTCTATTTAACTCGGGTGATGCATTGATCAAGTCCACCCCAAGTAGGCTTTCAGCCAGTGGACTCCTAAAAGCAATGGCACTAGTCATGCTGCTAGCGGGTTTTGCAGCAGGCACAGCTGGCATTGTCTATGGAATTATTGATGCCACAAAAGGATTCAGTGATAATTGGCTTAAGGTGCTCAGTAAAATAGGCGGAGGCGTGTTGGTTTACTTCTTCTGTGCTTCACTAGCACGGCTTTGGTTAAAGCCTGCCCAACTTAACATTAAGATTGGCGCTGGAAACACAGCCGGTGATGAAGCGCTTGGAATCATGGCCCTCTTCTCCAAAACAATGCTTAAAGTGGCACCGATTATCTATGGCATGGCCTTAATATTTTGCCTGCTCTTTGCGTTCATGGGACTAGTAGCCAAAGATGACATCCCTATTATTTCAGACACGCCTGCAGTGACAGAAACAGCCACCAAAGAAGGTTTTTTTGAATCAATGGCTAACCTAAGCAAAGAAACGCTTGCCGATGTTGTAACTTACTTCAAGGACTCACCACTGGAAGTAGCAGCTAAGTATTTGGACAAAGGATCAGTCCTAATGATGGCTATCAAAATACCGGTCTACCTCTTTATATACTTCCTTTTCAGCTACGTTATGGTGGAAGCCTTGCGGGCCCTCTTCTCTCTTCCTGGTCGGCGAAACAGTTAAGCAACCATCTCTTCCTGAGGCGGGGCAAAAGCAGTCAGATCAATCCCCTGCACTGCAGCTTTGTATTCCTCAAAACTTGGCGTCCTGCCCAGAATCGCCGACAGCACCACGACCGGGGTAGAAGCAAGCAAAGATTCCCCTTTTTTTCGATCGGAATCCTCCACAACACGGCCCTGAAAGAGACGCGTCGAAGTAGCCATAACTGTGTCACCTTTTTCCGCCTTTTCCTGATTACCCATACATAGATTACAACCGGGTCGTTCAAGATACATCATATTTTCATACTCTAATCGCGCAGCACCCTTAGGAGCGTCATCGTTAAACTCAAAACCAGAGTACTCCTGCAAAATATCCCAATCACCCTCTTCTTTAAGCTCATCTATGATATTATAGGTGGGCGCAGCTACCACCAAGGGCGCATTAAAATCAACGTGGCCCTGATCCTTTTCTAAATTCTTTAACATCTGAGAGAGGATCTTTAAGTCTCCCTTGTGAACCATACACGAACCCACAAACCCAAGATCCACGGGCTTCTCCCCCTTATAATAAGAGAGCACACGAATAGCATCGTGCGTATAACGCTTAGAAACATCTTCATTATGAACATCCGGATCGGCTATCATCGGCTCAACCACCTGATCAAGATCCACGACAAATTCCGCATAATAATTGGCATCCGCATCCGGAGTGAGGGCGGGTTTTTCACCAGACCGGATTTCTGAAATCCGTTTGGTCGCGCTATCGACCAACCCTTGAAGAACCTGTTTCTCATTATCCATCCCCTTTTCAATCATAATCTCAATCCGGCGCTTGGCGATTTCCAAAGACTCTATCAACGTATCGTCCTGAGAAATACAGATGGAAGCCTTCGCCTTCATTTCCGCGGTCCAGTCGGTAAAGGTAAACGCCTGGTCCGAAGGTAAAGTCCCAATATGCACTTCAATCACCCGACCCTGAAATACATTTTCACCACCGAATTTGTCGAGCATCTGATCTTGTGTAGCATGCACTACATCACGGAAATCGACGTACGATTTAAGCTCACCCTTAAATGTAACTTTCACAGATTCAGGAATCGGCATCGAAGCTTCACCGGTGGCTAAAGCCAACGCAACTGTTCCAGAGTCCGCACCAAAAGCCACTCCTTTGGACATGCGAGTATGCGAATCACCACCAATAATGATCGCCCATTCATCAACGGTGAGGTCATTCAGAACCTTGTGAATGACATCGGTCATAGCGTGATATTTTCCGTCAGGATCTCTTCCAGTAATTAGCCCAAATTCGCTCATGAACTTCATGAGCCTGGGAATATTAGCCTGCGCTTTTTTGTCCCAAACTGATGCGGTATGGCACCCGGATTGGTATGCAGCATCCACGATGGGAGAAATCACCGTTGCCGCCATAGCCTCCAGCTCTTGGGATGTCATTAACCCTGTTGTGTCCTGTGAGCCGACAATATTCACCTCAACTCTAATATCTGATCCAGCATGCAACACAACCCCATCGGCTACCCCAACAGCGTTACGGTTAAATATCTTTTCTACCGCAGCAAGCCCACACCCTTCATGAGAAATCTCTTTAGAAGGTGCAAACACCGGTTTTAATTCTACTCCAAGTGCCTTTGCAGCAAAACTTTGAAGTTTCTTACCAAAGACTATTGCATAAGAGCCACCAGCCTTGATGAACTCCATTTTTTGTGGCGTAAGTGCTCTAGAAATATCAATCAACTCTTGGTCGCCATGGTATAATTTTTTATCCTTGGTGTTGATAGTCAACACAGTTCCCGTATCTACAGAGTAAACTTGCTCCAACTCCGGATCCCCATTTTCATCCGTCACGGTATTACCCTCAGAATCCTTTTTCTTTTTCCAGTTCTTTAAATCGATACCGATACCGCCAGTAACGCTTACCGTAGTCAGAAAAATAGGGGAAATACCGTTGGTACCGGCCACAATGGGAAAAATATTAACAAACGGTACATATTTGCTCGCAGGCTTTCCGGTCCAGAGCGCGACGTTATTCACTCCGGACATTCGGGAGGAACCCACCCCCATCGTCCCTTTCTCAGCAACCAACATAACGTTCTTATCGGGGTGCTCCTTTTGCAGCTCCTTGATTTCGTTTTGCGCGGTCTCTGAAATCAAAGATTGACCGTGCAACTCCCGATCAGATCGAGAATGCGCCTGATTACCGGGCGAAAGTAAATCTGTAGAAATATCCCCTACCCCGGCTACATACGTAACCACCTCAATCTTATCGGTCACGTCCGGCAGCTTCGTAAAAAACTCAGCAGCCGCATAACTTTCAAGAATTTCTTTTGCGATTGCATTCCCATTCTTGAACGCCACATCCAACCGCTCAGTATCAGCATCATACAGGAACACCTGTGTCTTCAGCACTGCCGCCGCTTCCTTAGCAATCGCAGTATCCTCTCCCAAAGCAAGATTCAGCAGCACCTTAATGGATGGGCCGCCTTTCATGTGAGACAACAATTCAAACGCCAACGATTGTGAAATTTCATCAACCTCTGCATCACCGAGAATGATCTCCTCCAGAAAACCCGCCTTCTCGCTCGCAGCACTCGTTGTTCCAGGCAATGTATTATAGATAAGATAATGAAGAGAATCTTCTCTGCAGGCATTACCAACATCCTTGATTTGTGCAATTATTTCAGCAGTTAACACATCATTATCAATTGGTTTTGGATTTAAACCTTGAGCCTTTCTTTGCTCAATTTCCTGAATATATTCTGAATATTTACTCATGCTAAATCAGTCACCAAATATTACCGGAGAAAGAATTAAACCGGACATTACAACAGAAACCGAAACCCAAGAATAAATTAAATAGTTTAAGTGCACTCATCCAGAACAACAAAAATGCGGGAGAAAGACCATTTGTGTCAAGGGGAGCTAATCTTTTAAAATATCGTTTTATCAAAAAACCCTTTTCAACGCACAAAAAAAAGGCCCGTAGGCCTCCGTAGCGATTCACTACTCACGTACTTTAGTTCAGCTTTGCGAGTGTTTCTTTGATTGCATCAAAGTTTGGTAAATCCTTGGGTGTTTCAGTTTGCTCGGCATATTGCACCGTGCCTTCTTTGTCCACCACAAAAGCTGCTCTTGCACTGACGCTCCCAACTCCAATCAAATCATCAAGCAAAACACCGTAATCTCTGGCTGTTTGCTTATTTAAATCACTGGCCAAAGTAATGCCTATATTCTCCTTTTCAGCCCACTGTCCTTGAGCAAAAGGACTATCCACACTGATCGCGATCACATCGGCATTTAAATCATTGTAGGCGGATAAACCAGAACTCACATCACATAATTCCTGTGTGCAAACACCTGTAAATGCAAGGGGGACAAAGAGGATAACAGTGTTTTTCTCCCCATTATTGTCGCTGAGACTCACATTACTGAGCCCGAAATTATCCTTTTCGCCTGAACCATTAATGGATTTGAGAGAAAAAACGGGAGCTTTGGAACCTACTTCAATTGCCATGATGTTTTGCTTATTTGTTGGGTTAAAGGCGCGTTATAATGATGTGCCAGTTAGCTGTCAAACAGCAAAATATACAGATATAATACTGGGTTATAACTTTACCGTAAGGGCTTTTTGGTTTATGATGTGGAAACGATCTGTAGGAGGAAAGGATTCCATGAATAAAAGAATCAATAGATCTGGCTTTACCTTGATTGAATTGCTCGTTGTCATTGCTATTATAGGCATATTAATGGGCTTATTACTACCTGTTTTAGCCAAGGGAAAACACAAAGCACGAAAAGCCAAAAGCAAGAGCAACCAAGGGCAAATCGCAATTGGATATACAAGCTATCTAAGTGATAACGAAGGATGGTTCCCTGTAGTTCAAGGACCCGCTGGGGTAGGAGGAAATCAGGGAACAGCCATGGGTGAAAAGGGGCCATTACCTAAAATTGTCGCTCAACTTTATGGAGCAAGTGTACCCAAGGATGAGCGCCCGTTAAACGACCATGTTGGCAGCACTGAAGTATTTCATGATCCCAGCGATATTGGAGGAGGAGCCTATAACGTGCAAAGCTGTTGGGAATCATTTGGCAACAGTTATCAGCCACAAGTCGCTGATGACATGTTCCGGGTCAAACGAGTACTCGGTGAGAAAACCGAAAAAGAGGGAAGCTATGAAGCTGATTCAATGCATGAGTCAGATATGATTCGTACGGACAATAAAATTATTCAAGGTGATTGGAATTGGCCGTATGACCGCGAAGATACTTGGCATGGCGCTGAAGGAGAAGCTAGGCACATCATGCTTTATGGAGATATGCACGTTGAAGAGTTTGTGTTTCCGCCGACAGAGCAAATGCTTCAGTGGATAGCCCCGCCGCCTCACGCAAACATGGTAGCCCCGGACCCCAATTATACTTGGTGGTAGGTTCAGCCTATCTTTTTAGCGCCTTCAACTCACCAGCGGCTTCGCTCTTCGAATAAAAATCATCAAGCGGAAAACATCCGCTAGGCAATCCTTTACGCGGGGCGGTGGTGCAATCGCTGAATGTCCGACAGATCAACCGTTTCTCCAAACCACCCTGCTCCATCGCGACAGCGAGAATATCCGGATAGCTCAGGACCACCCGGCCCAATCCGACAAAGTCCGTCCAGTTGTCACGCAGCAAAGCTTGGCACACGTGCGGAAGGTATTCCTGAAGATAACTAAGCCCAGACGCGATGATTGCCATACCTTCGGGTAGCCCCGCCTTCAAGTGACGCAACACTTCAATCTGGCGCGCCAAATCGATTAACGGATCGTACGCCGGCTGATAGCCGTCGCTCGGCGGATACGCTGCCGGTCGTTGGAGATGCGGAGTGTAGTAAGGTGAACCGGCGGTGGTATTGAGCAGCTTGATGCCCAGTTCACCACAAAGATTCACAAACGCAACCGTCTCCCTTAGATCGATTTGCGTTGGATTATCCGGGTTCACGCCAAATTGATACGGGTACGGCGTGGTGTGTTCTTCGGGAATGCCGGGGCCGAGTTTGCCTGGTGTTGAGAACTCGGGATCCGGCCGGTGCGGCACCATGTCAAAGGTGCTCAAGCGGACGGCAAGATCGATCTCGTTTCCTTCCGCCCGAATTCCCGCCACGATCTCGCGCAGGATGCGCGTGCGGTTCCCAAAGCTGCCGCCAAATTTCCCTTCGCGCGTGTGAGCGCCCAGAAACTCGTGCAGCAAATATCCGTGGCAATGCTTGAGGTCCACGAAGTCCGCCCCCACCTCACGCGCAATGCTCGCGGCACAGACATAATCAGCAATCAGCTCCTCAACCTCAGCATCCGTC
>CACDBG010000067.1 GCA_902551155.1 uncultured Verrucomicrobiota bacterium
TCGGGTTGAAATTATAGAGACACGAATTGAAGTTCCTGTTGAGGTTTCTGATTCATCTCTCCCAGCCCAAGCTATTCTCGATTTGTTGATTGAGCTGGATCCTGGTTTGGAACGGACTGAAAGACGGGCGGTTTTTTATTTCGAATCCCTAATTGATTTTGGTGATGGTGCACTGCCCGTAATTAGAAAATTTCTAATTGATGATGATTTTCAAGATAAAGAATTTCCTCGCGCGATTAAAGCTAACAAAAAGACCAACAAAAAAGCTAATCAAGCCGACAAAAAAACTAATTCTGGGGTAGCTGGAAAACTTGGCAAGCCCTCTCGCGAGGAAGGTAAGTCAAAGAGTGCTGGTAGCACTTGGGCTTACTTTAGGGGCTTTCCAAAGCCAAATTTTGACGCTTTTCCTCCTACGCTACGCATCGGCTTATTAGAGGTCGCCACCAATATAGGCACTGAAAAAGCAGAGACACTTCTATTGGATACTCTGGGATCAACCGATCGAGGAATTGAGGTGGCGTATCTGGAAATTGCACTCCAAAGAATTGCTCCGGGAAAGCATCTTGAACTAATATTAGAAAGGACACTGGAGCTTTTGGCGCAATTGCCCGTTGAATCGGGTGAGGAAAGCACTGCCAGTTTAAACCACCAGGCCCGTGGCTATTTATTTGCTATTTTAGTAAAACACAAAGACATGCGGTTTGTGGAAAATGCAAAAGCAATGCTTGTGCGAACTGATGGTTCATTGGACGGTTTGGCGTTATCTTATCTAAGGCAGGTGCTGGGAGTTGGCGTGGTATCGCTTCTTGAGTCACTGGTAAATGATGATCGAATTACTGATGACGTTGCCCGGTATGCGATTCGTGATGCTATGCTTCATTATATCGGCCAGAATGCTGCGGCAGATCAGTTGTTCCTCGATTCGGTTCAAGAAGGTTTGGAGAAACAGGAGGGTGAGAAATTTAATTGGGGTCCCATGAAGCTGCCATTGACTGCGTTATTTCGCGAAATAAAAGGGGCTCCGGAGGAGGTAATCCGGTCCAGGCAGGAATTGTTTGATCGGGCACGGAAACCAGTTACTAACCCTGATCATATTCAAGCTTTAGGAAACGTGGCTGGCCGATTTGATTTTTTGCTGAGTCCCGGGGGTGACACCGGGCGTGGAAAATAACTGCACTACGGTTTTCTTGATGTAGAGGTTTTGGGTGCTGGCTCTGAATTCATTTAGGTAAATCCGAAACTACCCGACTATAAAAAAACTGTATTTTTACAGTATTCACGCATTTATTGCAGGTGCTAAAATGCCTTTCTATAAGTAATTGGGCGCATCCTGCATGAATATTTTTCAAGCCAAAATAATTCCGTTGGTCATTTGCGCATTGGCCTTAACGGGATGTGAAGCGATTAGATTTACTTTTGAGTTACTCGAGGTTCTCGGCGACATTGTTTGGATAATCGATAAGTTGTATCGCTCAATCCGTGACTATCCGTGGTTTTGGATTCCATTTCTGATCGTGACTTCAGTGATCATTGGCTTTTGGTATATATTCTATGGAAGAAAATATTACAGAGAAGTCGAAAGAAAATTAGATAGGTTGAATGGCGAAATATGTCCCTACTGTGGTAAACGGAAAAAAGGCATGGCAGATCACATTGCCGCTATGCATCCAGAGCATTCTAAGGGGAAAGCAAAATAAAAACCCTCTAAACGACAGCAGTTATGCCCAGAGATTAATTTTGAGTATATGGAGAAGTTCTCTAAAATTTGCTCTAACTACTATTTATGAAACGTCGCCATTTTCTACAGACAACAAGTATAGCTGCTGGGGGTATGTGGGCATTCCCCCCCAAAAACTTGTCTGCACAATCGGTTGATTCAGACCAATTAAGACGCATTGATGAGACACCTGTTCTTCGGCCGGATTATTTACGGGAGCCAATTATGATCGAGTCAGTAGAGTTGCTTCGTGATAAGAGTAATTTCCTTGTTCGCATTCGGTCAAAGGACGGAGCCGAAAGTGTGACTGCCCCTAATTCGCTCAGGTTAAAGGATTGCTACCCGATTTTTAACAGTCGCGTGGGGCGATTCTTTGTTGGAAAAAACGCCTGCAAAATAGAATCATTACTAAATGAGTTGTACCGTTTTAGCAGCAATTACAAATGGCAGGGGTTAGCGTTCTGGGTTTGTCAGGCCGCGTTGGAGATGGGTGTACTTGATTTGATCGGCAAGGTACGTGGTGTTCCTTTGGGTGAACTTTTTGGAAAGATTCGCCAACGAGATATAGCCATTTATCGCGCCAGTGGTAACCGCCGTAATACACCGCAACAGGAAGCCAATGTTCTAGGAAGATTTATTGCCCAAACAGGAGCAAAAGCAGTCAAAATCCGTATCGGCGGTCGCATGAAGAGTATTGAGGATAAGATATCGGGACGTACTGAGAAGCTAATACCTTATATCCGCAAGGCATTGGGAGGTAAGGTTACGCTTTATGCCGATTCTAACAGTTCCTACGAAGTGAAAGATGCGATCCGCATAGGTCGGCTTCTGGAGGAAAATAATTACGCTTTTTATGAAGAACCCGTTCCGTTCGATCACTTGTGGGAAACCAGAGAGGTCACCAAAGTCTTGAAGATACCGGTTGCCGGAGGTGAACAGGAATACAGTATGCGGCGATTCCGATGGGCAATCGCAAATCGAGCAATGGATATTGTGCAACCCGACCTCCATTATAATGGAGGGTTTATCCGGGGGGTCCGTGTGGCAAAGATGGCTGAGGCTGCCGGCCTGAAGTGTACGCCTCATATGTCTGGTTCAGGCCTTGGTTATGTTAACGTTCTGCACTTTGCCAGCTTTATCCCGAATATCACTGCTCATCAAGAATTCAAGGGTGAAAGCGATATTCCATGCCAAAGTAAGAGTTCGTCTCTCAAAGCTGAGAACGGAATCGTTGTATGCCCCAAGGATCCGGGAATGGGCGTAGATATTGACCCTGACTACATCAAGAAGGCTGAGCCAGTCAACAGTTGAAGTGCCTTTAACCTATGTTAACTGGAGCATTATAGGAGTACGTTCTGCTTTCGGGCTTCCACAATTGTATCCTGTATTCGGCTAATCCATATACATACTGCAATGGCCAGAAGCTGTATTATTAAGCGGATAAAATGGCCGGTGGGTGAAAGGGATGTGCCATCTCCCAGTTCTAGATTATTGATCCACATATTCAGGTTAGCGGGGTAAATTAGAATTAGAAACGCGGCGGTAGCGTAGCCGCTCCATTTCCTTGAGAATGGAATAATAAGCCCAATCCCAAGTCCTACCTCGGCAGCACCGCTGATATATACCCAGAATTTTGCGCTTCCTGGAATTTTTGGAACAATTGGTTCAAACCAATCCGGCTCAGTAAAATGCATAATGCCAACCTTGATAAAAAAAAGACCAATGGCAATAGGTGCAATATGGCTAATTGCCTTTAAGATCTTGGATTGGGTTTTCTCTTTCGTTTTAGGCTCCATTGTAATGCTGCATCGCTTGACCTTACGGCTATTTAAGTTTTACCTTTTCGATTTTAGCGGGTTTTACCATGAATGATCAATTCAAGTCATCAGGTTTGAGTAAGTGCGAGAAACTCATAGAGAGGTATGAAGAGTTTCATCAACATTCCACCAATCGATTGATTCATTTTTTCTGTGTACCTGCCATCGCGCTGAGTTTAATTGGTTTGCTTTGGAGTATAAAGATTGCCGATGTGGCCATTCCAACAACTGAATATTTTCTGACCTTGAATGTTGGTGCTATTTTCATCTGTTTGGCAGCTCTGTATTACCTTACTTTATCGGTTGGTAGCTTTTTAGGGATGGTGGTTTTTGGTTTAATGGCAAGCCTGTTGTGCATCAGTTTTGAGATGAGTCCCTACTCGCTGTTGATGGTGTCTTTAGTTATGTTTGTTTTGGCTTGGGTGGGTCAGTTTATTGGGCATCACATGGAAGGCAAAAGGCCGGCTTTCACTGAAGACATTCAATTTTTGTTGGTGAGCCCCGCGTGGCTATTGGATGTGTTATATAAGAATCCCCTTAAAGGTTTGCCGGTATTGGGGGTTCTTTTTTTTGGGTCCTACCTTGGGGTAAATCAGCTGTTTGCTGCTGAACACGTTCCGGACTTTTCTGCCAGCTTAAAACGTGCTGATCAATATGAAGTAAAAATTATCCGTGATAAATGGGGAGTTCCGCATGTCATAGGTAAAACCGACGCAGATGTCGCGTACGGTTTGGCCTATGCACATGCTGAAGATGATTTCAAAACAATTGAGCAGGTGATTTTGGCTGCTCGTGGGAAGCTTGCCTCAGTCGAAGGGATTAAAGCGGCCCCCAATGATTATTATGTTCATCTAACCAAAATTTGGGAAGGAATGGATGAGCGATTTGTCAAACTAGATCCTGAGTTGCAGTCGTTGTGCCAGGGTTATGCTGATGGCCTAAATCTATATGCCAGTCGGAATAGAGATTTGCTAATACCGTCTATCTGGCCTGCAAAACCACAGGATTTGATCGCCGGGTTTATTCACAAGTTACCTTTATTCATTGGTTTACATCGGGACATTGGCAGACTTATGAAGCCGTCTGATAAACCTCAAAAAAATGCCAGTGTCCTGAATCCGGGTGGAGCCCCGGTTGGCTCAAATTTTCTGGCTGTCAGTCCGAGTCGTTCTGCTGATCAAGCTACGCGCGTCTGTATTAATACGCATCAGCCTTGGACTGGGCCGGTTGCTTGGTATGAGGCTCATTTGATTACTGATAAGAATAATGTATATGGAGGGTTGTTTCCAGGCTCTCCGGTGATTCTTTCTGGGCATAATGAAAACATAACTTGGGGCCATACAGTAAATCAGCCTGATTTGGTTGATATTTTTGAACTAGAGATAAATCCGAATAACAAAAACCAGTACAAGGTTGATGGAAAATGGCTGGAGCTAGAACAGAGAGTGGCTCCAATTGAAGTTAAATTAATTAAAGACTATCGGCTAACAGTTAAGAAAGAATTGTTATATTCTATATTCGGGCCCTCCATGCGTGTTGGAGAAAAAGTTTATGCCATTAGATACGGTGGTATGGATCAATTCCGTCAGCTGGAACAATGGTGGAGGATGGGGCGAGCAAAAAATCTTGGTGAATTTAAAGAAGCCATGAGGGTGCAAGCCCTTTCAATGTTCAACACTGGTTATGCAGATAAGGAAGGTAATATTTTTTATGTCTATAATGGGCTAATACCTAAACGTGCTCTTGGTCATGATTGGAGTGGAACCTTGGAGGGTAATAGGCGTGATTTGATCTGGGACGAATATATTCCATTTGATGATTTACCTCAGGTAGAGAATCCAGCTGCAGGGTTTCTTCAGAACTGCAATAGTAATCCCTTCCAAACTACTTTAGGCGATGGTAACCCAGATGAAGAAAAGTTTGATCCGTCTTGTGGGATTGAGAAAGAAATGACCAACCGAGCACGCCGTGCGTTGGAGCTGTTTGGGGGTGATAAGCAAATTACTCGAGAGGAATTTTTCGCCTATAAGTATGATAAATCTTACGCGGCCAAATCCAACCTTAGAAAGGTGATTAGTAATTTTATTGAAACTGTAAAGCTTGCAGATGGAGAGCTGCAGGAGGAGTTGGAGCTAATACGGAATTGGGATGGATCTTTTGATAAAGCCAACCGTTCTGCAGCACTAGTATTGATGACTTTCCGGCCACGATCCAATGCTGTGAAGTTGAAATTTAATCAGG
>CACDBG010000068.1 GCA_902551155.1 uncultured Verrucomicrobiota bacterium
GCCACAAATGCGTCAATGCCACACAGAGGTTGGGTGTTTTTCAATAAACCAAGACTGTTTTGTGTGGGAGGTCAGGTTGAATATATTCACTCGAATGTATCCTTGCCGGCCTGCGGATATACTGATTTTTGATTAAGCCAATATAAATATTGAAATTTATTATAATATAAAATGTAAATAATAATTAAAGATTTTGGATAAATTGCCGATATCCAATCTGGGCCTCGTGAAGCCTTTTAAAACTCGCGCAGGTAAGCCCCTGAACAAAGCTTAACGGCATGGACGCCGTTTAAACTAACAAATGGAGTTGTAACGATGGTTATCAACACGAACGTGGGAGCGCTCAATACAATGAGAACGCTTTCAGAAAACACTGCAAACCTTAACAAGGCTTTATCTCGACTAGCGTCGGGTTCAAAGATTGTTAACCCATCTGATGATGCGGCTGGATTAGCTGTTGTAAACAAGCAGGACGCGACTATTTCGCGTAACCGAAGTGTTTATAGCAACCTGACCAGTGCATTATCTTACAGTCAAACTCAGGATGGCTTTCTTCAGAAAGTCACCAAAGCGTTGGACCGGATGAGTGAATTGTCGGTGCTTGCATCAGACGCTACGAAGTCCTCTAACGATAAGTCTAACTACAATACAGAGTTCACGGATCTGAGAAATTATATCAGTGACATTGGTCTCAAGGAGTTCAATGGAGTGAGCTTGTTTAGTGGTAGTGGTTTGTCTGTTACTAAAGATAGTGATGCGAACACCTGGAGTCTTAATGCTAAGGATCTTAATGATTCTGATGTTACTACAGTCATTGGGTCTAGCTTCACGGCTACAACCGCTAATGCAGTAAGCTCGATTAAGACCGCCATTGAGAATGTGGCTACGCATCGTGCCAGTATTGGTGCGAATATTCAGCGTATTCAGTTCACTCAGGAGCAAATCAGTATTCTTAATGAGAACCTGATGGCTTCAGTGAGTCGTATTAAGGACGTAGATGTGGCTAACGAAAGCACTAACTTTGCTCGTTACAACATCCTAGTTCAATCTGGCACAGCGATGCTTGCTCAAGCAAATATGCTTCCGCAAAATTCTCTGCGTCTTCTCTCATAATTGGGAAAAAATAGAATCAAAACGGGCGGTCTTTGGGCCGCCCGTTCTTTTTTATCTTAAAGCTCCTGGCATAACCGGTTAATGACTGCGTTCCATGGCTCTCCGTAGTTTTGTCTGAAGAGCCTAGCACTTGGATACCAGTCAGAGTGTTCTTTTTCAACTCCCCAACGCCAATCGGGGGCAAAATTGAGTAGGATCCATACGGGTTTTCCCATAGCTCCAGCCAAATGGGCTATCGAAGTATCAATGCTAATTACTAAATCCAAATTTTTAATGATTTCCGAGGTTGCTTTGAAATCAATCATTTCAGCAGCACGGTCATGAAGTGAGTGGGGTGGGGTATGTCCAATTTGCAGGCTGTGTAACTCTAGATCGGTACGACTGAATAAATAATGGAATGCTTCAACGGGAATTGAACGTCGATCTAGGGGTTGGTTGCCGGATCCCGCCCAACAAATGCCGATCTTATGATACCTTGATTCGTTGTCCTTTTGGCTGTTTCCGAGATAGGATGTTTGTCTGGGTATTGTTTCCATCGTATCATTAAAGACTCGGGGCAGGCTCATTAAGGGAAGCTGAATGTCAAATGTGTCTTCATTGGGTTTGCATGTGATTACTTCATCGATCTGTTGAATCGATTCCATTAGTCCAGCGAGAGCGGGGGGAATCCAAAGAATAATTTTTCCGAAATGTTTTGAAACTTTTTCTATGTATCGAACCATTTGGATTGTGTCGCCATATCCTTGTTCAGCGTGCAACAAGAGTGTTTTATCCGGTGAGGTTTCGCCTTGCCATTTGGGTTGCCGGAAGCCGTGGTCTGGGGTAGTGCGTCCGGGGAGCTCGAAACGGCATTCATAATCGGCCCATGCACTTGGAAAGGTACCAGTCAAAGCTTTGATGAAAAATATTTGCCAACGATTTTCTGGATTTTCTGGATCTAACTCGAGGGCGCGATCAAAACACTTCCCGGCCGCAGTAAGTAGGCCAAAATCGAGCTGGGACATACCCAGTAAACGGTGTGCCCGAGTATCGGTTGGCTTAAGTTTAACTACCCTTTGATGAGCAGAAATTGCCTCGGAAAGGTTATCCATATGCTCATGGATCAGGCCGATATTTTGCCATGCATCAGCATAGTCAGGTTGAATTGTTACTGCCTTTTCCCAAAATTTTAATGCTTCGTTAAAGTTGCCCTCTGCCTGCCACGTGTGTCCTAAAGCATTCAGTACTTGTGGGTTTTCCGGTTCAGCCAATAATACACTTTGAAAACATTTTCGAGCTGTAGCCCATTGGTTGCATTGTTGGTGGAGAAGGCCTTTTTCCATTAAGACCGGGATTGACTCAGAATCTATTCGGGATGCTTTTTCCAGGAGAGTAGAGGCTTTCTGAAGTTGGCTATCTAATCTGGCGGTTTGCGCCTGACTAAGCAAAAAATTCAAATCGGAATCATCCTTCGCTGCCATGAAAGAGTTTTAACAGAGGGAAAACTTAGGATCAATCAATCACGACACCGGCATCGGTGTACTCTTTGAGCTTATTTCGTAGAGTGCGTATATTGATACCCAAGACCTCGGCAGTGCGGGTACGATTTCCGTCGTTTTGTTGCAGAGCTGAGAGGATATGATGTTTTTCGAGTTCAGCCAATGTCAGAAGATCATTGTTATATCCTTGATCAATTTCCTTTTGGGGCGTCTGTGCTTCACTGGGGGATTCCGTCGTTTCTGGGGTGCCTTCTTGATTTACGCTTGGGGAGTCTCCTGCGCCTGCCTGTGGTGGGGCGGTTAATCCGAGTTGTTCAGGATGGATGTAACCATCCTCTCCACATAGTATGACGGCTCTTTCAATCACATTTTGCAGTTCTCGAATGTTTCCCGGCCAATCGTGCGTGCTGAGCGCCTGAAGGGCATCCGGGGTAAGCCCTTTTACCGGAACCCCATGACTGCGAATAAAACGTTGTGTGAAAGATTCGGCTAGCAGTTCCACATCACCTTCACGTTCTCGAAGGGGTGGGGCGTGGATAGGCACTACATTCAGGCGGAAATAAAGATCCTGTCGGAATTCATTTTTTTCGACGCTTTGTTCGAGTTTTCGGTTGGTTGCTGCAACGACACGTACGTCTACTGATATCGTTCGATTGCCTCCTACACGTTCAAATTCTCTTTCCTGAAGCACCCGAAGAAGTTTGCTTTGCAGAGGGAGTGACATTTCGCTGATTTCATCCAGAAAAATAGTGCCGCCGTGTGCAAGTTCAAAACGTCCTTCTCGTTTGTTTGTAGCCCCTGTAAAGGAACCTTTTTCGTGACCAAAAAGTTCACTCTCGACTAGATTTTCAGGTAAAGCCGCACAGTTGAGCTTGATGAAAGGCCCGTCCTTTCGTGGTGAATTTTTGTGTAATGCTCGCGCAACCAGTTCTTTTCCAGTGCCGTTTTCTCCTTGGATCAAAACAGTGGCATCGGTCTGAGCAACCCGCCGAATAAGTTTTCGAAGTTGATCAGTTGATGGCGAATTACCAAGAATCTCATTGTCGGCTTCTTCGCTATCCTGTTGCGTAAGGAATTGGTTAACATTTAATACTTGTGCGAACTGATCAGTTTTACGCAGGACGATTTCGACCTGTTCATTGGAGAATGGTTTAATTAGGTAGTCAAATGCACCATCGTTCATGCATTTAACGGCTGTGTCCACCGAGCCCTGAGCTCCCATCATGACAACCATTGGTTTGGAAGGGCGAAGGTTCACTTCGGCCAGGAACTCAGGTCCACTTCCATCTGGTAAAGATTCGTCCAGTAACATCAGATCAAAGTTGCCCTTACCCAGATATTCGTGGGCTTCCTGAATGGTTCCACACTCGGCAACATCGATCCGCTTTTTCCGTAAAAACTGAGCGACTTGTTTGCGGAGGAAATCCTCTTGAGCAACTACAATGACTTTTTCTACGCCCATTGGTTAAGGTTTGTTTTTATAAATCTTGGCAACTAGGTTGGGGTTTTGTCTTTCAGCTGGCGGTAGATGGCCGGGGGGAACGATCTTATTACGTAGCATGAGTTGCTCATTTTCCCGATCGAGCGAGACAATTTTCATTATCAAGTCGGTGCAGAGGCCTAATCGTTTGCCTATTTCAGGCATGCTTTGCTTCTGGGATTGGTTTAAGGCACTCCAGGCATCTTTATGCGAAGAAATTTCAGATTGTGCCGCAGACAGCTTTTCAAGCATTCCTTGTCTGGCATCTTGTAGTTGCGTCAAATCATTCACCTGATTTGCCTTGAGCTTTTGGTGTTCGTTTTGAACAACCTGAAGGATTTCACCGCATAGGTCGATATGGGCTTGTAGGGCATAGGCCAACGCGACCAATTCCTTGTGTGAAGGATTGGTGCTGCCAGTGGAATGAGGGTCTTGGGGGGAGCTCATTAATCCTCTGTGTTAATCAAATGAAAAAGGACGTTAATTATAACTGGTTACTTTTCGATTTTGCTTTTTTGCTCGTTTAAATTGTCGTATTTTAAGTTTGCCATTTTTTGCACTACCTTGAGTGTAGGAGTCAGATCCTTAGGGTGCATTTCACAAAGACTTATTATTTTTTTGTAGGTCTCTATCGCATCTTCATTGCGGTTAAGCCGTTCCTGACAAAACGCGATTTGTTGGCGTAACATGATTTGACTGCGGTATGTTAGGTCAAACTTCAGGGCATAATTATAGCCTTCTATTGCCTGCTCTAGGTACTCAGGTAAGGCGTGTTCGGTGCCATTTAGCTTTGTTTCCAATTTTGCCTCAGCTTCATTATCCTGATTAATAAATTGTAACTCGAATCGGCCTCTGAGTTCCTGTTGTCGGATTGCTTCGGAGTACATGAGATTTGAAACATCAATAATGACTCGCACCCGAGTGGCAAGCCAAGCCGCTTTGAGTTCCTCTGGGGCTGATTCGTTCTCTATTAAAATACTAATATCACGCTCGACTTGTTGCTCTTTACCCAGAGCCTGGCCGGCTAGAATTTTGTAGTATTTTATCTCTCCGGAATTGCCGAGATCCGGTTCTATATTTCCAATACGATCTTCAAACCGTTTAGTATAGTTTATTAGATTCTGCCAGTTTTTGGTTCTATTTTGTTCTATTTCGGCAACTTTGCTGTCCAGTTTCAGTTTTTCAGCCCGTGCTATTTGTTTGTTGAGTGCTTCTTGCTCCTTGAGCTGCTTTTCAGCAAATAGCTCCTCTTCTTTGTCACCGAATCCACCGGTTTTTTTGGTCTCTTCGAACGCATCTCGATCGAGTTTTTCCTTTGAAATCATTCTATTGAGTAGTTGTTCAAATTTCCTCTCCAACCGCCTTCTTTCTCTTTGGGCTAGGTCATTTGCCTGAAAAAGGGCACGAACAAGCTTGAGTTCAACCTGGGAAATATTCAGTTCCTGAGAGGTATCCAGTTCCTGAGAGCTATCCGGCTTAGGTACTAGGCGTTGATATAAATTTACTGCTTCACTGAGATCTTCTGCATCTTCAGCATCCTCAT
>CACDBG010000069.1 GCA_902551155.1 uncultured Verrucomicrobiota bacterium
AACATTCGGACCGACTTAAACCACTCTTTGATCCAAAACGGTTCCCGGACCTCCTTGAGGCAGCCGCGTTAATGTTTGTTGCCTACACTGGTTACGGCCGTGTAGCAACGCTGGGCGAGGAGGTAAAGGAACCGCGTCGAACCATCCCGCGGGCAGTAATAATCACGCTAATCATCAGCTTGATATTGTATCTTACCGTTGCGGCGGTGGGCTTGGCCCAAGCAAAACAGCTTGGCAAACTAGCTAACGGTTTTGGCGGGTCTTTACTAGACCAGATAGTAACCAGTGGCGCGGCCATTGCGATGGTGAGCGTACTGCTCAA
This sequence comes from uncultured Verrucomicrobiota bacterium, assembly GCA_902551155.1. GTDB lineage: Bacteria > Verrucomicrobiota > Verrucomicrobiia > Limisphaerales > UBA1100 > UBA1100. The sequence continues at coordinate 323 of CACDBG010000069.1, forward strand.
CCTTATACTAGGACTCTCGCGGGTAGTGCTGGCAATGGGACGTCGCGGGGATTTACCGAAAGCCACCACACGCATCAATGAATCTACCAAGGTACCCGCGTTGGCAACGATCACCGTGGGTGTACTAATTACAGGATTAGTTTGCCTGAGTGATATAAAACTTACCTGGAGCTTCAGCGCTTTCACGGTGCTAGTGTACTACGCAATTACCAACCTATGCGCAATTCGATTGAAGGATGAAGAGCGACTATATCCCGTGTGGATTTCCTATATAGGTTTCATCGCTTGCCTGTCGTTGGCATTATTTGTCGATTGGAGGGTGATGATTACTGGCCTGGGACTTATTGCTTTCGGATTAATATGGAAAAAGTTTTTTAACCCAGCCATCTAAGGCTTATTATAAATTATTGTTCTCTCATCATCGACTTAAGTCAAACCCATCAAAAGTATCGGAAAGAGTCAGTGGAAATCCTTGAGCAGGGATGGGTAAAAGAAGTAGAATGACGGGCCTGAAAACAGCAATAATAACTTTATTGGCTTTGGGATTGTGCCTGCCCCTTCAAGCGCAGGATAAACTGAAACCTGTAATTACAAAGTTATCCTCCCATGAAGCCCCGTCTTAAACTGGCTGAATCAACATTCACAGACGGGATATTATCTCTCTCCCAACACGATGGCTCCTATTCGATCTCTCTGGATGGCAAGGAGCTGATGCATTCGCGCGCTAATGCTTCAGAGCTCCTGCTTGGCAGCTTGGGTGTCGCACGATTGAAAAATGAGACGAGTGGACGTGTTTTGATTGGAGGGCTTGGGCTTGGGTTTACGCTCAAAGGGGTACTGGAATCAGTTCAAGACAGAACGATCATTGAGGTGGCCGAACTGATCCCGGAAGTGATTGAGTGGAACCGTACCTACCTAAAAAACCTAAATGGGTCGCTCCTCGATCATCCACAAGTGAAGATTCGACCAGTAGACGTAACTCGTCTGATTCAGGAAGCCGAGCCCCATACCTACGACGCAATCATGCTGGACGTAGATAATGGGCCTAATGCAATGGTGGCTGATACCAATGCTTCCCTCTATTCCAAAAACGGTATTCGGTCCATCTGCCAGGCATTGAAGCATGACGGACGACTAGTAGTTTGGTCGGCTGGGCCGGACCAAGGATTTGAGAAGCGTTTGAGTCGAGCCGAACTAAAAGTGGAAGCAGTTCGTGCCAAAGCACACTCGGGTGCCAAGAGCCCTTCTCATTTCCTCTATATGGCTGACCTTCAGGATAACGATAAAAAACGAAAGTAAAATTGTGAAGAGTCGATCCTCCTCTACACCGTTAAACAAGCAACTGTTTCACCACGCTGGTACTATCGGCATAACGATCAGTCTTTAAACCTAAAGCCTGCATTTGAGTAAGCCACAAGTTAGCTAACGGCAACCCTTGCTCTGGATCGACATATTTTCCGTTCTTTTTGGCGACCGGACCTGAAGTTTCTGACAGGTTAACATGTTTGCCATTGAGAATCTTCCCACCGGCTGAACCCGCTACAACAATAGGCAAGGCACTATACTGGTGGGTAGCTCCATCACCTAATCCGGAACCGTAGGTAAAGATGATGTTATCTAAAAGCGAAGTTCCATTGGCCTCCTCAATCTTGTCCATCTTCTCTAACAAATACGCGAACTGCGCCATGTGGAAGCGGTCTACTCTCTCTAAGTCCGCGATAAACTTACCCTGATTGTGTGACATACCATGGTGACTGCGTGGCTTGTCAAAGAGGCTCTCGTACATGTATGGCGTATCCCAACGCTCCGGCCCAATCATAAAGGTAGCCACATTAGTCAACCCAGTCTGTAGGGCTACCACCATCAAATCACCCATTAGTCGGATATATTCGCCACGCGGCAAATGGGCTTCAGCGGGCTCCTCAAGCTTCACGCGCTTAAGATCACCCTTCATTCGCTCTAAACGATCTACCTGCTCTTCAATCGTACGAACAGAATCAAAGTACTCATTAAACTTCTGCTGATCAGCATAACCCAGTCGCCCCTTAAGTGACCGCGCATCCTCCAAGACCAGATCAGTGATGTTTCGATAAGCTTCCAATTCGCGCGTACCAAACAGCCGGCGATAAGCTTTGCGTGGATCGCGTAACGAAGGGGCCACATGACCGGTTCCATACCAAGAAATGTTATCAAAGTGAATGGACTCCTTGTTGTCCTTGTGACTATTACTGCTAAACTCCAGCGTACGAAAAGGCGTATCCTTTCCCAGTTGTTCAGCAAGAATATGGTCGAGTGTGCGCGCCTGTGGGTAAGGCGACTGAGTCACAGTAAAGGCACTGGCACTGGTTAGAAAACAAGAGGCACACTGAGCGTGCACATCGGTACCCGGCTGAAAAGTGCGATCCAACCCCGTAACCAAGGTAACCTTATCCTTTACTTTCTCCAAAGGCTGCATGGTCGGCGTTAACTTCAGGGGATAAACACCTACGGGCATACGCGCTCCATTACCGAGCGCCTGCCGGTTAGAAGTAAACTTCGGGATCGGCCCATTTTCCTCACCCGGAAAAAAACTGCGTCGCACTACTCCGATGGGAACATAAAAAAACGCCGCCCGTTGGGCGGGTTTCTTGTTGGGTGCAGCCAACCCAAGACTTTCCATCCATGGCAAAGCCAAGGCAGCGCCGCCAAAACCCCTCAAAAATGCCCGTCTGGAAGTATGCGTCATGGTGTTTTCTTTATACCGTGTTTGGGGGTATTTGCCGAGGCTGTTTTTACCCTTGATCGGCTAATAAAAGGCGCACTCTGAACCACCTCGTGAATAAGCGTTTGAAGCTGATAACCTGAAGCAACAGTTTTTTTAGTAATCTGGTCCAAGGCCAAAGCATCTGTAGGAGCCAGACCGCGACCCAGCGCAAAGGAAAGCATATGGCCTGCAAAAGCGCGGGTAAAACGATCTTTCTCAGATAAAATAGCATCCTTAAATTCCACTACACCTTTAAACTGGTGTTTACGGAATAGCACCCCGGAGGCATCCACTTTCCGCCCGTTTTCGTAATTATCACGCCATTGACCCACAGGATCAAAATTCTCCAAAGCAAATCCCAACGGATCCAGCTTGGCATGGCAACCGGCACAGGTGGCATTTTCTCGGTGTTCAGCAAAGCGTTCACGTAAGGTCAAATTTTTGTCTGAGTCCTTCGGTTCACTCAAAGGCGGCACATCGGCCGGAGGTGGTTCGGGTGGCGCATTGAAAATTACCCCGGCAATCCATGCCCCCCGTGTGATGGGCTTGGTTTCATCGGGACCAGAAGTCATCGTCATCACTGCGGCACTGGTAATGACTCCCCCCTGACGGCGATCGATAACAGGTTGGCGTGTGAATTGCAGGGTCACCGGCCCAGTAACTTTCCCGATCGACTTATCTCCATACCATTTACGCAAACGGCCGGACCGGTAAGCGTAATCTGAATCAATAAATTCAAGGATCGAACGGTTCTCGATCAGGACCGTCTCAAAGAGCAGCAAAGGCTCCATCATCATGTCCATGGTTGTCCGGTAATCAGGTGCGGCATAATAGAATTTCGGGTATTTCTCCTTGTCAGGAACCGATGAGATGATGCGGTCCAACTGCAACCATTGAGCAGGAAAACTGTCACAGAAACGCTTTACTTTGGGATCAACCAACATGCGATTCACCTGAGCTTTTAACACCTGTGGCTCAGAAAGTTCTCCTTTATTTGCCAATTGCAGGAGTTCCTCATCAGGAATACTACCCCAAAGAAAAAATGAGAGCCTCGAGGCCAAATCATAACTATCCAAAGGCTTGATTTGCTCAGATGCTGTAGACTGGTCATAGAGATACAAAAACCGCGGCGAAGCTAACACCGCAGAAGCCGCTTCCTTCATCGCAGCGGTAAAATCCATTCCTGTATCAAGCTGACGATTAACGTATTGAGTGTAACGGTTTAACACTTCCTCTGGGACTGGCCGGCGAAATGCCCGGGTCATGAACCCACGCATACGATCACGCACCACCGACTTGGATTGAGTTCCCTCAGGCAAAACAAAGAAATCTTTCCATATCCCAACAGTCCGTCCATCAAAGTTTGGACTCTGCACAATACGCCGACTCAGCTTGAAAAAAGCCTCCATTAAAAATGGTGAAAGTGAAAGGTGATCGCCACGGTTATCAAAACCATGCTCAGCACGAGGATCCTTGGGGAAAGGACCAACGCCCGCTAGACGCGGCTCAATCAATCCAGACTTACCCAGGGGCCGACTGCTAATCATGACCGTTTCCGGCATTTTCTTTTCCTTACTCTTGAGGGCCTTGGCAAAATATCCATTACGATCGCGCATCATTTTTTCCGGCAAGGGAAATACAGATACCTTAAGACCAAACAAATCCTGCACCGCATTATTGTATTGCAACCGGTTCATGCGTCGGATTGGTACAGGCATAAAGCCCTGCGCGTCCGAAACCGAAGAATGCAGTAACCCACGAAGTTCTTTTATTACCGCCTTACGTACTTCGTGCTTAAGTTCAGGTTCTTTTTCCGGAGGCATCTCGCGCGTATCGAGCACTTCAATAATGGTTTGCAGCCGCTCAAGATCAGAAACCAAATCCTGTGCATTGCGGATCTTTAATAAATCCAACTTACCCTTAACCTTCCCATCCTCACCGTGGCATTTAACGCAATTTTGCTGAAAGAGAGACAGAGTATCCTTGCCTTCTCTAGCGCAAACATCACCTCCCACAAAAAATAGGGTAAAAATACCAATCCAGAAACGCATCACAAATATCATTACATTATCAACGGGTTACTTCAACTTTTTGCGCACAAATTCAGGCACATAAACATTATAATGTTCCTTAGCCATTCAATAACAGTTGGGAAAAAATATTACAGGAATGACCCCAGAAGAATAAAAGTTAGGAATAAAAACCAGACCAATCCTAAAACACCCAGAAGAATGTTATACCATTTAATCTG
>CACDBG010000070.1 GCA_902551155.1 uncultured Verrucomicrobiota bacterium
CGAATTGGGAGTCACAACCACCTCGGTGAAATTCACATCTTCTCCCTCAATATTATCAATCCTAGCACGCAGTTCTTTTTCCAATCTCAATCCGGACTCATCCATGATTGTCTTTAAGTCCACCGGGTCAACCTTCACAAGATAACGCCCTCCTTCTCGCACGAGATTATTGCGGTTAGGAGTAACTACCTTGCCATCTTTCTTAATGAAGCCAAAGATCATCAATTTCTCACCCGTCTCCTTTTCAACTTCACCTAAAGTTTTCCCAATATAATTACAGTCCTCAGGAACCCGTACCTCAGTGATGTATTCATTAAGCGCAAACATGTCTTCTTTCCCGGATTCCTTTAAAGCTTCCTTGGGAATCAACCGCCAACCGATCACCGCAACGAATACAACTCCCAGAAGCGCTACCAACCCTCCCACCGGAGCAAAATCAAACATTCCAAAAAAACCTTCTGGCGTTCCAATTTTAACCAAGTATTCAGCAATGACAGGATCGGTTTTTGCTTTTAGTGCAAGATTATTTAAATACTCACTTCTGAATGAAGAAATAATGATATTAGGAGGGGTGCCAATCATCGTAATCATTCCACCTAAAATACTGGCAAAGGCTAGAGGCATTAAAATAAGACCGGGTGAACGGTCCTGCTCACTTGCTGTCTTTAATGCAACAGGCAATAATAGCGCCAAAGCCCCAACATTATTCATAAAGGCAGACAACACAGCGGCCACCACGCACAAGCTGGTAATATGAAGCATCTGACTTTTAGCCAAGGGAGCTAAACGACGGGTAATCAAATCCACCACCCCTGAATTACGCAGAGCTCGACTGATGACCAAAACTGCAGCCACGGTAATAACTGCCGGATGCCCAAACCCATCCAAAGCACTTTCCAGATCAATTAAATTCGATTCTTCGTGTTTGAGGATTTTCTCAAAAACGACATCGGCGACTACCAACGAAAACAAACCAATAATCGCCACGACGTCATAACGCCACTTACCGAAAGCAAAAAGGCCGAAGATAACGACAATCACACCTAATACGGTGATCTGTTCCAGCGTCATAAAAACTATTCTTCGCTTAAAGCAAGCACACTGTGAAGATCAATCAAATGGACTTATTCGCCGGTAAATATGGTCATACAGACGACTATAAACTCAATGTATTATTGTAATAGTTAAGTTGCGTTTAATGTTCTATAAAAAATTAGTAGATGAATTTAGAGCAAAATCTCTTGTTGGCCCCATGGAGATTAGATAGGAATCACTATTTGGACTATCTCATAAGTCCAAAACGCTTGAACCAAAACCTAACAAGACGTCGTAGCCAATCACGGCCATGGCAACTCGTTCTTCGGGGGCGGCTAGCTGATATGCCTTGGTTTCTTCGCGTAAATCGCTACGCTCTAACGTTAAGCTAGAAAATGGAGAACAATTCATGAGGAAAACCTCAACTCTCAACACCGCTGCGCTAGTAGGCGTATTGCTTTACGCTACGAATGTAAGCGTGGAAGCGCAACCGACGCAAAACCAGGCAACCATTGTTATTGCTGGGGATAAACCGGCAAAAACCTATGACCCAATGATCTTCGGCGGCTTCATTGAACATCTTGGTAAACAGATTTATGGTGGGTTCTTTGATCCAGGTTCACCCTTGGCCGACAAACGTGGGTTTCGCCTCGATGTAATTAAAGCAGTTAAAGAATTGAAGGTGCCTGTTATTCGCTGGCCGGGAGGATGCTTCGTAGACAGCTACCATTGGCAAAAAGGGGTAGGCAAGCAACGCCAACCATACAACGATGACCGCTGGGGGGTGTTGGAACCTAATACTTTCGGCACTCATGAATTCATAGAGCTCTGTCGGCGAGTAGGTGCTGAACCCTATATTTGCCAAAACAGCTTTGCCAGTGTTCAAGAGATGGCTGACTGGGTGGCCTACTGTAACAAAAAGACGGGCAAACTCGCAGACATGCGCAAAAGAAACGGCCATCCTGAGCCATTCAACGTCAAATACTGGAGTGTCGGAAACGAAAGGGGTGGGAAAAGTTACATCGACATGGTTCGAGAAGCAGCAGTAGCGATGAAAAAAGTCGATCCGAGCATCCTGGTAACATGCTCAGGAGCACACGGACCTCGAGCTCACATAGACCCATATCTATTCAAGGCTGCCGGGAAACACCTGGATCTCCTATCGGTCCACGAATATTGGATTGCAAACTTTCAAAGACACCATACCCCCGACTATCTATCCTGCATGATGCTTTCCGAAAAGCCAGATAGACACATAAGTTCCATTATTAAATCGATTGATAAAGCCGAAATGAGAGGACGGATTAATATTGCTTTTGATGAATGGAACCTGCGCTCTTGGCATCATCCGGGATTTTCAGGTCACAACCCCAGAAAAGTCGATTATCAGGACCCTAAAATCATGGCCTTAATCAAAGCTCGAGATAAAAGCCTTCAACCTTCTCTCTATACTATGGCCGATGCACTGTTTTGTGCCTCATTCTTCAACGCCTGCCTGCGCAATGCTGATCAAGTAACCATGGCAAACATATCATGTCTTGTGAACCAGACGGGGCCACTTTATGTCCATCCCGAAGGAATCGTGAAGCGCACTCATTTTCACACTATGGCAATGTATGCCAACCTACTACGACGGCGTGTGGTTCAGGCAAAAGTCAAGGCCACTAAGCTAACGCATGGCCCGGTATCTGTTGCAATGGTCGATGCTATCGCCACGGTTGATAAATCCGGTACGAAATGGGCTGTGGCCATGATAAATCGTAACCCCTCGCAAAAAGTGGTGTGCACCCTTAAAATAAGAGAGCAGTTGGTCGATGGAACATTCAAGGCAACCATCCTCACAGGTGACTCTCCAGATTCCTATAATGACATCGAACACCCTCACCGAGTAGCACCAAAGGAAATTGAGCTGAATATTAAGAAAAACGTCATGAGCTTACCTCCTCATTCACTGGTAATTGTTGAAGCACGGTTAAATAGTTGATTTTGACACTCTTTCCTACATTTACGAATGCAAAAATTAAGCGGCAAATTTTACGTAAGTGTGAGCACCTTAAACATTGGAAATTAGCCAGTAAAAAACAGAAGTAAAATTGGTACCTCGGGAAGGACTCGAACCTTCAACCAATTGATTAAGAGTCAACTGCTCTACCAATTGAGCTACCGAGGCGACCGCGGTTAGTAATCCAGAACCTCTATAATCTGGTCAATCCTTTTTCTTCATCATTCAAACCCAAGCACAGAACGCTTTTGCACACGATATTTTTGTTGCTGAAAAACTGCCTCCACCCATTCCCGTTCTTTGCTTCCCATTCTGGAACGCACATCCCGCAACATGTTGCCCCCCTCAATAAAGGCTTTATTGACTTCAGCTTGGCGAACCTGCTGTGTCTTATAAGCTATCTCGGCATCTTTGAGCGCCTGTGATAGCTTTTCCTTCTCTTTCTCATTTTTGATGCGTTCATCAGCTGCCGACTTTTCCTCGAGTTCGGCTCTTTTCAATATAATTTCACGAGCCCCAATGGATGGCTTCCATCGTAAATGCTCCACAGCCAATTCGCCCTTCATCTTATCCAACTCAATGACTGTTTCCTGTTTAAAATGCGAGACCTGTTCCTGAGCCTGCAACCAACTTTCCAAAGGACCCAGTAGACTGCCTTGACCCTCATCCAGAGGCTTCTTTAATGATGCCTTCGTAGACTCCGCTTGTTTAAAACCCTTGTCTGCCGCTACAAATGCTGCTTCAGCTTGCTTGAATACTTGCTCCCGACGTTTCCATTCTTTTTCCCTAAGATTCAACAGTGCCTCCTCTTGTAAAAGAATATGCTGCTCACGCTTTAGTGTATTCTCCCTATCCTCAAGGTTGCGTGCAGCATCGTACTTCTTGCCAATCGCGGTGCCATATTCGGCAATGCACCGTCGGTGTTCACCCAAGGCTTGATTCAAAGCATTTAAGGCCCGGTCCATTTCCGCCTTTGCCTGACGCGTTTTATTAAGCCTCCCGGCGCGATCACGAGTTAGATTATCAGTGATATTCTTTAATTCGGCCTGTCTGGCCTTTTTAGTCGAAAGAAATTTTTCAATTAATTTGATATCACCCTGAGTCAGTCCCCATTTTTCCTGCGTTAACCCTGAGGCGCTCTGGTGATTAGCGAAGTCATGTAACTTGGATTGGTATTGTCCACTCAATGCGTTCAGTTTTCCCTTTAGCGACTTAAGTGCAGATATATCACGAGCCAGTTGTTGCTTCTCCAGTTTCAAACGTTCAGCCAACCCCTTATCTCCCGGTGAATTTTTAGCCTGTTTAGTTAATTGATCGTGCCGAATCTCGGTGGCGGTCATTTTCTGTAGAGCCGGCAGTTCCTGTTTGTCCACAAACTCATAAAGTGTTGCACGGATAGCCTTCAGCAAATCATGGCGTTTATCATAATCACGCGAGGCGTTGGTCTTTTTTTGTTCATCCTGACGTAATTTTCCCTGAGTACTACGCAATTGCCCCTCCCATTCACGGACTTGACGATCGACTGATTGTAGGTTGCTCACAGAATTCAAACGGTTTTGATCTATAGCCACCTCCTTCCCAATTAACTCGTGATAAACAGCCGCTTTAATCGAATGTGTAGCGCGTAAACCCAGCACTTTCTTTTCAGCCGGCTTCAATCTGGCACTCAACACGTTGACCTCTTGTTTGCCAGATTGCTGGAACAGCTTTATACAGGTATTTCGCTGCACCAACGCAGCATCAACCCGCTGCTTAGCCTCATCGCGCCTCCTACGGGCATCATCCCGAGTAGAAGTATACTGGTTAAAATAATCCCGTGTTCGGTTCCTTCTATTTTCCGCAAACTCCCGGGACTTGTGATTGCGTGTAACTGCTGCAGTAATTTCAACCGGCTTTAAGTCACCTTTGAACATAGAACGGACCTTATTAAATTCCCTATGACGATCTTTAGCATATTTTTCATGCTGCTGCTGCTGTCGAGCGCGATCTGCTTGATATTTTGTGATTGTGCCAGAATTATTTTTCTCCGTTTCAACCCATATTTTCTTTTCAGATTCAAGCCTTACTTTGGCATCAGTTAATCGGC
>CACDBG010000071.1 GCA_902551155.1 uncultured Verrucomicrobiota bacterium
AAAATACGTTATTTCCCCGGCGATATTAAGAGTGATGATGGAAGCTGGTGGCTTCTGTTCTTTATTTTGGTGAGTAAAATGAGTGATACGGGGGCATATTGCACTGGCCAGTTGATCGGTAAAACTAAGATGATACCACGGGTAAGTCCTGGTAAAACATGGGAAGGCTTTGTGGGTGGGGTTGTCTTCTCGGTCATTACAGCTTGTCTGTTCCAGCAATTTGCTGGTGATCATTTCTCCTCTATGCCGTTAATTCATGCGTTAGTCTTGGGTGTTTTGTTAGGGGTAGGGTCTGTAATTGGAGATTTGGTTGAGTCGTTAATCAAGCGCGAGGCAGACGTAAAAGATTCAGGTAAATTTTTTCCGGGGATCGGGGGTATTTTGGACTTACTTGATAGCCTTCTTTTTAATGCTCCCATCATGTACGTATATTTAAAGTACATACTGCCGTCATGAAAAAAGTTGTTTTACTAGGCAGTACTGGTTCGATTGGTGTCAGCACCTGTAAAGTTGCTGAAGATCTTTCTGAAGATATAGTGCTGATAGGTCTTGCCGCGGGGCGGAATGTGTCATTGTTAGCTGAGCAAGTTAAGAAATTTCAACCTCGGTCTATTTGCGTAACGGAGCAAGCGGCAGCGAAAAAACTATCAAATCAATATGACGGAAACCTTGAAGTATTTTGGGGGGCTGATGGTTTAATTGAGATTGCAACTATGGAAGAAGCGGACATTGTCCTTATTGCAATCGTGGGTACAGCTGGTTTAGAGCCAGCGCTGGCAGCAATACGTTCAGGTAAAGATATTGCAGTCGCTTCCAAGGAGATTTTGGTGATGGCTGGCGAAATTGTGATGAGCGAAGCACGCAAATATGGCGTCAGGGTATTAGCTGTTGATAGTGAGCACTCAGCAATTTTCCAATGTATGGATGATTGTCCCCGTGAAAGTGTGCGGCAAATTTGGCTAACTGCATCCGGTGGGCCTTTCCGTGAAACGCCAGTAGAGGAATTTAAAAAAATTACTTTGGATCAGGCCCTTAAGCATCCCTCATGGCAAATGGGGCCAAAAATTACAATTGATTCAGCTACTCTTTTTAACAAAGGGCTAGAAATGATTGAAGCCAAATGGCTCTTTGACATTGAGATGTCTCGCGTAAAAGTAATTGTGCACCCGCAAAGTGTTATACATTCAATGGTTGAATTTGTAGATGGATCGATAATATCACAATTATCAACCCCAGATATGTGTCTTCCGATTCAGTACGCATTAACTTATCCTAAACGTATGCCCAGTGATCGCGTTCAAACAAATCTGGCAGAGATCGGTAAGCTTGAGTTTGAGGAGCCTGATCTCGAGCGGTTTCCTTCATTGAACTTGGCCCGAAAGGCAGGAGATGTTGGAGGCACTCTTCCGGCAGTCCTGAATGCGGCTAATGAAGAGGCTGTTGAAGCCTTTTTTAACCAGCAAATTGGCTTTACTGATATATTCCGGATTGTTGCTTTAGTAATGGATGAACATGATGTAGATCAAAAACCGTCCCTAGAAGCCATATTATCAGCTGATTTATGGTCGCGACAGCACGTCCGAAGTACCGTTAAATCACTCTGATTCGCGGATTGCTGTTCGGGTCGTTTTCTGACATATTTCCCGTCCGAATTTGTTATATGGCCGAATTAATTAATTATTTTTATGTAGCGGGAGTGGTTCTCTTGCTTTTTGGTGCTGCAATATTTGTTCATGAATTCGGCCACTTTTGGGTGGCGTTAAAACGTGGCCTTAAAGTAGAGGAGTTTGCGATAGGATTTGGCCCGATTATTTGGAGCAAGGAACATGAGGGCATTCTGTATTCAATTCGTTTAATCCCTGCAGGTGGGTTTGTGAAGCTTCCCCAAATGCTCACCAGTGAGGCGTTGGAGGGTAAAGCTGGGAACGATAATGACCTAGAAGAAGAGGACATTAGTGACTCCGATAAAGCAGAAGAACTGCCTCCAGTGTCTCCACTATCAAAAATCCTGGTGGCTTTTGCTGGGCCTTTGATGAATGTCGTCTTTGCCTTCCTCATTGCAGGGTTTTTGTGGTTTGTTGGTATTCCGAAGCCTATCGATGATCCAATAGTTGGATACGTGGGTGAAAAATCTCAGGAATTTAAGGAAGGAGTGATGCCGGGGGACAGGATTACCGAAGTTAATGGGGAACCAGTTGATGCCTGGAGTGATGTCATTTACACCGTCCTCGGAACTACGGGAGATACTGTAGAAATGAAACTCCTCAGGGGTGATGAGGAAAAAAACGTTAAGATTCCCGCGGACAAAAAGAATGGGGCAATGGCTATTCGTAGTGTGAATCTTAACCGATATGAAAAATTGGAGGTTGAAAGCATTGAAACGCCAAGTTTGCTCGGAGAATTACAGCTCAATCCGGGGGATATCATACAAGCGGTAGATAACGTAAAAGTATACAGCCAATACCATTTAGTGGATTTATTAATGGTAAATCCAGGTGAGGAAAAAGTCATTAGTGTTTTGCGCGATGGCACCGTTATTAAGTTGAATTATAAAACGCCAGAAATTGCGGAAGTGGAGGTGGGCGCTGTAGTAATGCCTGAATATGGCCTTCTTGATAGAATAAAGAAAAAGTTCGGGATTAAATTGGAGCCTTTAGATTCGCCTCCTGCTGCAAAAGCAGACATTCAGGAAGGAGATATAATCAAAAAAATGGGAGGGACACGAATTACTAGCACGGCGCAGTTAATCGATATCATCCGCGCTCAGGGAGAGGAAGAAGCAGAAATGATACTGCTTCGTGGCAAGGAAGAGATAATGGTTTCAATCGCCCCAGTTAACGGTGTGCTTGGTATAGGTTTGGATCAAAATTTAGGTCTGACTTATAATGGAAAATTTCGTTATAGCGAAAAATCCTACCACCCAACGCCATTAGCCCAAGTTGGTGATGTTTTGAATAAAATTGCTATTACTTTCAAAGCGCTGGCAAATCGAAGTGAATCGGGCGTTGGCGCAAAAGACTTAAGCGGCCCGGTCGGGATTTTTGGAATGCTTGCCATACAGGTTAATCATGATCTGAGGTTAGCTCTGAGTTTTCTGGTTTTGCTAAATATAAATCTTGCGATATTAAATCTTTTGCCAGTGCCGGTGCTTGATGGAGGGCACATACTGATGTCTTTAATTGAGTGGGTTCGTAAAGAGCCTGTGAGTGCAAAATTTCAGGAATGGGCAACGACCGCTTTTGCTGCACTACTTCTATGCTTCTTTGTTTATGTGACATTTGCCGATGTGCGGCGTGTTCCTAGGTTGCACCAGATATTTAAGACAGATACTCAAATTGAGAGCAGTTCGCCTTCTGGAGAATAACAGTGAAGTACTGCGCTTCGCCTTATCAATATATTGTTAGGAAATCGCGGCCAGTTGTAGTCGGTGATCCCTCAAAAGGGGGGGTTATAGTGGGTGATTCAAATCCGATTGTTGTTCAATCTATGCTGACGAGCAGCACTTTGGACACTGAAGCCTGTATTGAGCAATCGATGCAATTGGTAGATGTGGGCTGCCAAATCGTCCGAATAACTGCTCAAACGAGAAAGTACGCGGCAAATCTAGAGCACATTGTATCTGGCATAAGGTCTCAAGGGTCAAACGTTCCGATAGTTGCGGATATACATTTTAAACCTGATGCGGCAATGGAGGCTGTTAAATGGTGCGAAATGGTTAGAGTTAATCCTGGTAATTACGCTGATACAAAAAAATTTATTACCCGAGAATATTCCGAAGATCAATACGAGGAAGAGCTAAAGCGAATTGAAGAGGAGTTTGGGCCTCTTGTGGAAGAATGTAAGCGGTTGGGGCGGGCTTTACGAATCGGGACGAATCATGGTTCGCTTAGTGACCGGATTATGAACCGGTACGGTGACACCCCATTGGGTATGGTGGAGAGCGCGCTGGAGTTTGCCGTAATTGCCCGGTCTAGAAACTTTCACAATTTTAAATTTTCCATGAAATCGAGCAATCCCAAGGTAATGATTGAATGCTATCGATTATTGGCAGCGAGACTCGCAGAATTTGGTGAGGACTGGGATTATCCGTTGCATTTAGGGGTTACAGAAGCGGGTGATGGAGAAGATGGAAGAATTAAAAGTGCCATTGGGATTGGTTCATTATTATGCGACGGACTGGGTGATACGATTCGTGTTTCACTAACAGAGGATTCCCCGCGGGAAATTACAGTATGTAAGGATATTATCAGTCAAATACCTAAGATTACTGACGCTGAAAATATATATCCTGATTTACCGTTGTTTTTTGATCCTTTTGATTATTCTCGACGAGTTACACCAGAGGTTACTTTAAATAGTGATATCAGGTGTGGTGGTGAACAGCCAATACGAGTTGTGGTTGTTGAAAAATCATGGATAGAAATAGCTCCACAAATACATGTCCATGACGACGTACGACCTGAGGCAGTATATGAGAATTTGAATTTAATTGAGGTCGATCCACGAGAAGAGTTTGAAATTACATCCAATAAGCAGATGGTTACTGTTGCAGATGGTCTTGATATTCCGGTTATTACAGCATTCAGGCTCCTAGCAGCTCGTTTAAAAAGTATTGGAAAATGTAACGCGATCCTTTTAAAAGATAGATTAGTTTTTGGTGGGGAAGTTTTATCTTCGGATATTGCGTTACTACGCGCTTCAATATCTATTGGGTCACTGTTATGTGATGGGATAGGGGATGCGGTTTTGATCAGAGGAGAAGAAGATGCGAAAAAGTCACTGAAATTAGCCTATAATATATTACAAGCAGCCGGCTGCCGGTCCTTCAAAACAGATTATGTTGCCTGCCCCAGTTGTGGTCGAACCTTGTTTGATCTTCAGGAAGTCACCGCAAAAATTAAATCAAGGACAGAACACTTAAAAGGAGTAAAGATTGCAGTTATGGGTTGTATAGTAAACGGCCCCGGGGAGATGGCCGATGCAGATTTTGGTTATGTGGGCGGGGCGCCCGGCAAGATCAATCTTTATGTGGGAAGAGAGCCTGTGCGTTTTAATATTCCTGAAACGGAAGCGGTTGAGAGCCTTGTT
>CACDBG010000072.1 GCA_902551155.1 uncultured Verrucomicrobiota bacterium
TTTTGGGCCATTAGTGGTTGCCGGGGTGTATGTAAATGAATCAGTGGCGAGGCATTGGCAGGAACAGGGAATCAGGGATTCCAAACGAGTAACCAGTGACAGAAGGATTGCTGATTTAGCGAAGATCATTCGAGCAACGCCCGATTGTATTTGGACTGTGGTACCCATCGGGCCAGAATCATATAACAGAATGCATTCTAAAATGCGTACGGTAAATAAAATCTTGGCTTGGGGGCATGCTCGAGTCATCGAAAACCTCATGGAACGCCGGTCAGAAATGAATCCGGCTCCTGAATTAGCCATTAGTGATCAGTTTGCACGAAGTAAGTCCACCGTTGCAGATGCTTTAATGGAGCTGGGTCGAGACTTGGAGCTGATTCAACGTCACAAGGCTGAAGAAGATCTTGCAGTTGCAGGGGCATCCATTTTAGCTCGAGATGTTTTTGTCAGTAAATTGGCCGAATTAAGCGAAAAAACGGGGGTTTCATTGCCAAAGGGAGGGGGAGCTCAGGTTGATGAGATAGCTAAGGAATTGGTCAAATCTCGGGGGCAAACGGTATTGAACCCAGTCGCAAAAATACACTTTCGCAATGCTGCGCGCGCTTTGGGGTTACCTGAATCCCCAAAATCTGACGAAAAGTGGTATAAAAAGTGAAAAAAGTGTTGACGGGGCTGTGTTAAACGCTATTTTCCCGCACCCGTTGATGACTCCCATTTGGGCGTTTTAGGCGGAAAAAACGTAAAAACCCAGTTACTTTCTCGAAATAATAGAGTAAGTGGCCATGGGGGATTTATTGTTTTTATACAATTGAGTAGAGCTTTTTAGACTTGGTTTGCCCTTGTAGCTCAGTCGGTAGAGCGCGTCCTTGGTAAGGACGAGGTCACCGGTTCAAACCCGGTCAAGGGCTCCAGTTTTAAAACAACAACATAAACATCAACGAATAGAAATAAAGCGACATGGCTAAAGAAGAGTTTGTAAGAGGAAAGCCGCACGTAAACATAGGCACGATCGGTCACGTGGACCATGGTAAATCTACCCTTACCGCAGCACTTGTAGAGGTGCAGTCAAAGGATGGTATGGCAACCCCGATTTCCTACGCAGATATTACCAAGGGCGGTACTGTAAGGGATGATTCCAAAACTGTTACAATCGCCGTTTCACACGTGGAGTACGAAAGTGAAAACCGTCACTACGCTCACGTAGACTGTCCAGGACACGCTGATTATGTGAAAAATATGATTACCGGTGCTGCGCAGATGGATGGAGCTATCCTAGTGGTGGATGCTTCAAGCGGCCCGATGCCTCAAACAAATGAGCACGTGTTGTTAGCGAAGCAGGTTGGTGTTCCATCGATTGTAGTTTGCCTCAATAAGAGTGATTTGGTGGATGACGATGAGCTTTTGGATTTGGTGGAAATGGAAGTGCGCGAGTTGCTCAATAAATATGATTTCCCCGGTGATGATACGCCCGTGGTTCGTGCTAGCGCTATGGGTGCCATGAATGGAGAAGAAAAGTGGGTAGGTGCCATCAAGGAATTGCTGGTTAAATGCGATGAATTCATTCCCGACCCAGAACGCGCAGAAGACAAGGACTTTCTCATGTGCATTGAGGATACTTTCATCATTGAAGGTCGTGGTCTAGTGGCTACTGGTCGTGTTGAGCGGGGTATCATTAAGAAAATGGATGAGGTTGAGATAGTTGGCCTGCAAGAAACAGACAAGACAGTGGCAACTGACCTTGAAATGTTCAGGAAATTGCTTGAGGAAGCAAGGGCAGGCGAAAACGTTGGTGTTTTGCTTCGTGGTAAGAAAAAAGGCGAAGTGGAAAGAGGCCAAGTGTTGGCAAAGCCTGGGTCTATCAAACCTCACAATAAATTTAAGGCCCAGATTTATGTGCTGAAAAAGGAAGAAGGTGGCCGACACAAGCCTTTCTTCTCTGGCTATCGGCCGCAGTTCTTCTTCCGTACATCGGATATCACAGGCAGCATAAACGCGTTACGGGATAGTGATGATAAGAATGATGTCGAGATGGCGATGCCCGGTGATAACGTGGTGATCAATGTGGAATTGCATCAGACGGTGGCGATGGAAGACGGACTTACTTTTGCCATACGCGAAGGTGGACGTACGATCGGTTCGGGTCGTGTGATTGAGGTTATGGAGTAATCACAAGGAACCCTTTTGCTAACTACAGGGCATCTGTGATCCTTAGTTGGCACCTGGTCCGTGTTTTTTGGACGGCGATAGCTCAATTGGTAGAGCAGCGGTCTCCAAAACCGCAGGTTGGGGGTTCGACTCCCTCTCGCCGTGCCAGTTAATCTGGAAAGTTGGAGGGGTGGCAGAGTGGTCGAATGCGGCGGTCTTGAAAACCGCTTTGGCGCAAGCCAACGGGGGTTCGAATCCCTCCCCCTCCGCCATATATAAAGAGAGATTTGAATAGAAGGGCATTTTGATTAATGGCAGAGCCAAAAACAACTGAAACAGAGGAAAATGCGAGCTCGGTGCCAGTTCAGGCGGGCAAACCGAACCAGCAAACCAACACTGCGGCGATTAAATCGCAGACTGCTCAGCCAACCTCTTCAAAAGATTCTTCCCAAGAGGTTGTAAGCGAGGAAATGCCTTTTTGGACCATTTTCTGGGCAGTATTGATTGTGGTGGTCTTTGTTCTTCTCTGGACAACTGGCAAGATTGACGCCATCAAGAAACATCTTCACGAAACACGTGAACAGTTGCGTAAAGCAACGTGGCCCACTCGGGAGGAATTAAAACAGCATATCGTTGTTGTAATGCTCTCTTCTCTTTTATTGGCGGTTTTTACCGTAATTGCAGACCAAATTGTTCGTGAGCTTATTTGGGGAGCACTACTTAAGGATCCTTCCACAGCCCTTGGTAGTATGATCCAGTAATACACGAAAACTAATATTTAACGATTGATGCCCAACGAATGGTACACAATTCAGACCTTGTCTGGTCAGGAGATGAAGGCCGAGAAGAGCCTGCGTAAGCGTATCGTTGAGGAAGAGATGAGCGACTATATCCAGGAAATTCTTTTACCCATGGAGAAAGTGGTAGAAGTGCGCGGGGGAAAAAAGACGACATCCCAGCGCAAACTATATCCGGGTTACCTATTCATTAAAATGAAGGTTTATGATGATGAGCGTCGTTTGCTTCCAGAGCCATGGGATTTTATTCGTAATACGCAAGGTTTGATTGGCTTCCTCGGAGGCGAACGCCCGGTCCCCACTCCGGACACTGAAGTGGAAGCGATTAAAGCCCAGATTACAGAAGCCGAGGAAAGTGAGAAACCAAAAGTAAATTTTGAAATTGGTGAGGTGGTTAAGATCAATGACGGACCGTTCCAGAATTATAATGGAGCAGTTGAGGAAATTGATGCGCAAGCAGGTAAGCTGAAAGTGAATATTGATATTTTTGGTCGAAGCACTCCGGTTGAGTTGGAGTATTGGCAGGTTGAAAAGCAGTAAACACTCATTGATATTATTTTAATATGGCAAAGAAAGAAATAGGACAGATCAAACTTCAGATCCCTGGGGGTGATGCCAAGCCTGCTCCACCCGTTGGCCCTGCTTTAGGGCAGCTCGGTGTTCCGATTATGCCGTTTTGTAAAGAGTTCAATGCCAAGACTCAGAATATGGCTGGGAGCATTGTGCCTGTAGTGATTACGGTATATCAGGATAAATCCTTTGATTTTATTTTAAAATCACCGCCCGCTTCCGATCTTTTGAAGAAGGCGGCCGGTATCGCTTCGGGTTCCGGGGTGCCAAATAAGAATAAGGTTGGAAAAGTTACCAAAGCTCAGGTTCTTGAAATAGCTGAAAAGAAGAAAAACGATTTGAACGCGAATGATAATGAGATGGCCGCACGAATTATTTCTGGAACCGCGCGTAGTATGGGAATTGACGTTGTCGAATAAAAATTAAACTTAACCGCGGGAGGGTGTTATGTCCGTTTGTACCGCAAAAAAAAAATGTCTAGTAAACGATATAATCAGGCCTTCGAGGCTCGGAATGGAGGGGAAGCTATTTCCCTAACAGATGCAATTGCCGCTTTAGCGAAATTTCCTCGCGCTAAGTTCGACGAATCGGTTGATTTGGCCATGCGGCTCGGGGTGGATCCTAAACATTCGGATCAAATGGTACGTGGCACAGTCGCTTTACCCAATGGTAGCGGTAAGACTGTACGCGTGGCAGCATTCGCAGCAGATGGCCCAGCGGCTGATGCGGCTAAGGAGGCTGGGGCTGATCATGTGGGGCTGAAAGAATTGATGGAGAAAGTTGAAGGAGGTTGGACTGATTTTGATGTGGCTGTTGCGACTCCTGAGGCGATGAAAGCTGGAGTAGCTAAACTCGGGCGACAACTCGGGCCTCGCGGGCTAATGCCCACTCCGAAAGCTGGTACGGTTTCCGATGATTTAGGTAAGGTTATTGGTGAAGTCAAAGCGGGTCGTGTAGAGTTCAAGGTGGATAAAAGCGCGAATCTACAAATGCCAATAGGGAAAGTAAGCTTTGATGCGGAGAAATTAATTGAGAATGCTAAGGCTGCGATAATCGCTGTGCTCAAGGCTAAGCCTGACTCAACCAAGGGTACTTACCTTATGTCTGCCTCATTGTCTGCGACCATGAGCCCGAGTGTTAAGCTCGATGTAAAGGAAATATCAAAACTCGGATAGAATTGAGGAGACACGATAATGCGCCCTGAAAAACAATTTTTAACAGACGAATACGCGGAATGGTTAAATCAATCACCGTTTTTTATTGTAAC
>CACDBG010000073.1 GCA_902551155.1 uncultured Verrucomicrobiota bacterium
AGTTTTCGACTGTGACGAATTGATCTCCATCGCGTTCACTACGTCCAAGGCAGGGAAGAATAAGTGCCTTTTTTCCCGTGATGAGGTGACTGCGGTTAAGTTTGGTGGAGACTTGCACAGTTAATTGGCACTTGCGCATACCTTCAGCCACTACTCTTACATCTGGTGTAGCCGATAGGAAATTGCCTCCGAGACAAAACAGTACTTTTATTTTTCCATCACGCATGGCTTCGATGGATTCCACAACGTCCATTCCTTGTTGGGTTGGTGGGGTAAAGGAGAACTCCTTGCCTAGTGCGTCTAGAAAGTCGATAGCTGGCTGTGTGGTAATACCCATTGTTCGGTCCCCCTGAACGTTGCTGTGACCACGGACCGGACAAAGGCCGGCACCCGGCTTACCGATGTTGCCTCGCAATAAATGGATATTAACTAATTCTTGGATGGTGGCTACAGCCGTGAAGTGCTGAGTTAAACCCATGGCCCAGCAGGAGATTACTGATTCTGCCTCATAGTAGATTTTGGCAGCAGCTTCAATTTCTTCGCGTTTAAGTCCACTTTGCTCAAGGATGTCATCCCAAGCAATGACTTCAAGGGCTTCCTTCCATTCGGTAAATCCACTTGTGTGCTGTTTGATAAATTCTTGGTCTAATACCGTGCCCGGTGCTTTACTTTCAGCTAATTTAAGATTTCTGTAGTCAATCGACATATTTCGGTTTCCATGCAACTGAATCCCCACAGGCCCCTTTTCTGCAGCAGAAGCACTGACATAATTCATAACCTTCTCACCCTGTAACCAAACGGTATATTTTTTGTCGACAGCCTGAATACGCATGGTGTTCCAATCCTTAGGCTTAAGTAATTTTTTGATATTACTTGCCTCCACAGGATAACCCTTGCCTGGAATGTAAGGAGAACAAGTCATGTCACGTTTAAGCGAACCGGATATGCCTATTTGAATTTGGTCCTGGTTACGCAAATGCATGCCACTATCGACCACGCCTTCGCCAAATCGAAAATCAAACTCCACCACAAAGTTCCGGTATTCTTTTTTTGTCCAAAGAATAGACCCTTTCTTCTTTGGCCCGCTCTGGATTTTCAAGACACCATCCTCTGCCTTATACCAACCGGCTTCATCATTTCCTTTGGGAGGCTGCCAGCCGGAAAGATTCTTGCCATTGAAGATAGACTTCAGCTCAGGCTCGGCAAAAAGCCCCGAGGCAAGTGCGAAGAAAATAAGACTACCAAAAAACCGAGTGTTCATGGGCTTTAGTTTGCCTATTCTGATTAATGAAGCAAGCCCACAGCACAAACGTGTTTACAGATTGACCCAAATCATTGGCACATTGACAATTGGGGTTCCTCAATAAACCCAATTAATATGCGCACCTCATTACTTTGCCTGCTCATTCTCACTTTTTGTCTTACCGCCCAGGAGCCGCCCTATGATAAACCACCTGCTGTCAAACCTCCCTATTACCGTGTACGCTATGAGCCTTCCACCAAACCGGGCGAACTGATTTTTCCGGTCCAATACACCGTGTGGATTCCCAAAGGTGTAACAACCCTGCGGGGTGTGATGGTACATCAACATGGTTGCGGGGAAGGCTCGTGTAAGTCCGGCCAGACGGGTGCCTTTGACCTTCACTGGCAAGCCTTAGCCAAAAAACATGATTGCGCCCTGCTCGCTCCCTCCTATGAACAACCCCAAAAAGCAAACTGCCAGATGTGGTGTGATCCGCGAAATGGCTCGAGCGCGAAGTTTCAAGAAGCATTAATCGACCTGAGCAAACAATGTGCTCACCCGGAACTGGGCTCAGTGCCTTGGATATTATGGGGTCACAGTGGTGGTGGTCACTGGGCAGGCGGCATGGTGATGTTGCATCCCGAGCGCATAGTAGCCGCTTGGTTACGCTCAGGAGTCCCCCTGTTTAAGGCCAACCCTGAACGGCTCATCATCAAACCGCACACACTTCCCAAGGCGGCTCTTGGCGTTCCCATGATGTGCAATCTAGGAACCAAAGAAGGCGTAACCCTTAAAACCGGAAAATTTTCAAAAGTATGGCCGGCCAATGAAGCCTTCTTTCATGCCGTACGAGGGCAAGGGGGATTACTCGGAGTTGCGATCGATCCGCTTTCGGCTCACGAGTGCGGCAATCAGCGCTACCTGGCCATTCCCTGGCTGGATGCCTGTCTTGACGCGCGTCTGCCTGCAAAACCAAACCAACCCTTAAATCCCATGCCAACGAATAAAGCTTGGCTCGCACCTCTACTTGGGAAAACCGCCGTTCCCAGGGAATTACTTTCCATAAATCCAAAACGGGCAATCTGGTTGCCAAACGCGAAAATTGCCAAGCAATGGATGCAGTACGTGGAAAATACGGAAGTTACTGACACCACTCCCCCGCCGGCACCCCATAATATAAAGATTAAAAACAACTTACTCACGTGGAAGTCAGAAGCCGATCTGGAAAGTGGTTTGGCTTACTTCATCGTGCAACGTAATGGCGTGAGGATTGCTACGGTCCCCCAGAATCCAAAAAACAGGTTTGGCCGCCCTCTTTTTCAAGGTCTACAGTACAGTGATACCCCTGCTACCCCACTTATAGCCATGCAATTTACCGATACTACCGCTAAACCTAACACCAAGTACACTTATCAAGTGATTGCCGTGAATACAGCCGGATTGAAATCCAAATAAAACAAACCTTACTCCAGCAAAGCTATTTATCTTTTTTATTACGACGCTTGCCTCCCTGCCGTTGGTTAGCCTTCAACTCGGTCTCCACGCCTTTATCACCCTGCTCTTCCATCCATAACTCCAGTTTCTTCCGTAGACGGACGATATGTTTTTTATAATCAGCATGATTCGCCAGATTATTCATCTCCAAGGGATCCTTTTCCATATCAAACAATTCCACCGCAGGCCGGTGTTGATAGGCATGCACTAGTCTTTTAGCTGTCTTATCCCCTGCCTTGGCTTTGACAATCATTGACTGGAAAAGCGGCATCTTTGTGCAGGCATTGGTAAACTTACTCTCGTGGTTTAGATTCAGGATAAGCTTGTAACGTGAATCACGCACCGAGCGTATGGCGTAGGCATCCGTTCCATTAATAATACCACGCGTAGTCATGATCCCAAAGACATGTTCCTTGTGCACCTTTGCTTTGCCATGCAGAACGGGCAGAAAGCTTAAACCATCCACTGGAGCAATCGGTTCACCTCCTGCCACATCAATAAAGGTCGGTGTCACATCAACATACTCTACCATGGCATCTGTTTCACTGCCCGCCTTTACCTTACCTGGCCAACGCACGACCATCGCCGATTGTAAACCGTGGTCGTAGCATGTCCATTTCGCAAAAGGAAATGCATTTCCCTGCTCACTAACCACCATCACTAGTGTATTTTCTGTTAACTTGTGTTTTTCCAATAACCCGACAATTTCACCCACCTGAGAATCATAGTAAGTAATCTCGGCTAGATAATTTGAAAAATCCTCACGCACTCTGGGAGTATCCACCAAATAAGGCGGCAGCTTTACCTTGGCGGGAGGATAAATAGAGGCATCACCTTTGTTCCACGGACTGTGAGGTTCATTGGAACAGGCAAATAGACAGAACGGTTTACCACTTTCTGCTGTTTCAGAAAAAAGCCGATCAATATATTTCATATACCTCACGGGGGTTGATGTGTGTTTTACCCGTTTGCGTAACGCGATAGCCTAAAGGCTTTAGATGATGCACAATACTCTTTATGTGTGGATAGGCCCGGGTGTGATTTGGCCAAGCTCCACTCTTCACCGGATAGAGCCCGGTATATATATTATGACGCGTAGGCGAGCACATGGGAGCAGCTTGAAAGCACCGAGTAAAACGCATGCCCTGTTTGGCCAACTTATCTATATTTGGAGTTTTTGCCTGACCGCCATAGCAACCGATATCGCGAAAGGTGCAGTCATCAGCAATGATAAAAACTATGTTTGGTTTAGCCGCCCAACTTACGGACACCAATATAATCATCCATAAAAGAAATAAACGCTTCATAATCGAAAGAGAGCTAAGACTGAGGTGTTTTGGCTGAAGTGGCAATCACTTCATCAAATTGAAACGTTCTTTTACCTTTGCGTGATGTGGGTCATTAATAAGATTTAGCCACTCATTGGGATCAGCTTTGAGATCATAAAGCTCCTGCTCTCCATCAGCGTAACGCAGATAACGCCATCTCTCTGTTCGCAGTGATATATTGCCGGTATCAAACGTGGTTTTAAGGACACGACCTGTATCCTTTTCGGGATCAATCAAAAGTGGAACCAATGATTGACCATCCAAATCTTTTGGAAGTTTCAGCCCACACAATTCCATAAGTGTTGGAAAAATATCAATTAACCCGACAGGTTGCTCACAACGACCTCCAGACCGAAATTCCTTGAGCGTATTCTTAGCTGGCAGAATTATCATTGGCACCCTAGTTGACCGCTCCCACCCGGTCCATTTACCCCAGTGCTCCTTTTCACCAAGGTGCCATCCGTGATCAGACCATAAAATAATGTGCGTGTTACCCGCATACCCAGATTTATCCAATGCATCGAGGAGTCTCCCGATTTCATAATCGACATAAGTCGTGCAAGCCAGGTAGGCCTCTACCGCTGCCTGCCATTGCTTATATTTTAACACTGTCTCATGACTACCTATCAGTAAGTCAGCGCTGGAGTCCTT
>CACDBG010000074.1 GCA_902551155.1 uncultured Verrucomicrobiota bacterium
CCTTCCCCAGTATTCCGGCCCTTCTTGCGTAAAATAACTGCTTGATAAATTGGTGATGTCGAATCGGTTACCTTCGCATTGGCCTTGATAAGCAAGATTGTGGATAGTGAGAACTGTCCTTGGCACTTTGCCCTGTTGGCTTAGTTTTAATAACATTGGCACGAAAGCAGTTTGCCAATCATGGACATGAACCACATCATACTTATGAGAAATTTGAGCTACAGCCTTGCTCAAAAACATAAATCGCTCCGGATTATCCCAATACCCGTCAGATCCCGACATATATAATCCAGGCCGATTGTAGAAACCCTCGTTTTCAAGAAATAAGACTTGGACGCCCGAAGCAGTCGTTGTTTCCCACCATTGACCGTTAAAAGAATCTTGACCGAGTTTAATTTCAAATTCTGAACCACATGGAGCTATATCATAATTCCCATTACGCACTTCTTTGTACAAAGGAGTAGCTACTGTTACCTCTTTTCCTGACTGCGCGAGTGCTCCGGATAGCCCCGCTACCATATCAGCCAAACCCCCTGTTTTTGAGAAAGGAAAAAACTCTGCGGTGGCTTGCAGAATTCGCATTAATCAGGGCGATGGGATCACGTCAGTATGCAAATATGGCTGCAGAAGCTTTGGAATTTTTACTGAACCATCCACTTGCTGGTAAGTTTCCAGTAAGGCAACAAAAAGCCTAGCTAAGGCCACCCCGCTTCCATTAAGAATGTGCGGAAACTTTGGCCCTCCCTCATCAGACTTATAACGTAATTTCATTCTTCTTGATTGAAAATCCTCGGTGTTTGAGACGCTGCTAACCTCAAGATAATCACCCTGCCCTGGTGCCCATACTTCTATGTCATAGGTTTTAGCTGCAGCAAAACCCATGTCTCCTGAACTCAGTGTAACAACACGATAATGCAACCCTAATAACTGCAGAACTTTTTCTGCGTTTTGAAGCATTTTCTCTAACTCCTCATAGCCATTTTCAGGCTTAACTACTTTGATCAACTCCACTTTATCAAACTGGTGCACTCTAATCATTCCACGGGTGGCCACGCCTGCTGCCCCTGCTTCCGCTCTAAAACAGGGGCTATAGGCACAATAACGTTTCGGCAAATCAGATTCATGAAGCATTTCACCGCGATGCATATTGGCTACAGGAGCCTCAGCTGTTGGAATTAAATAACGTTTTCCCAGAGTATCACTATCCAATCCTTCTTGGATTGCGTATGCCTGATCCAAGAACTTGGGAAATTGCCCTACCCCTTCCATGCATTCAGATTGAACCATAAACGGAGGGCTTACTTCCTTATAGCCATGGTCCTGAACATGCAAATCTAGTAAAAATTGAATTAACGCCCTTTCCAAACGGGCGCCCCATCCAATATAAAGCAGAAAGCCACTTCCGGCCAATTTAGCGCCACGCTCGAAATCTATTAGCTCCAAGCTCTCACAAATATCTATGTGCCCTTTGGGTTCAAAATCGAAATCGGGCTTTCCTCCTTCAATTTTAACTTCTTTGTTGAATGATTCATCTGGGCCGACCGGAACCGATTCATGAGCAAAATTAGGCAGCGCAAGCATTAACGCATTAAAAGCCTCTTCTGAATCTGATTTACGGTGATTTAACTTATCTATTTTACGGCCTAACTCACGCGTCTCTGATTTTTTTTCTTCAGCTTTCTCTTTTTGCCCCTTACCCATAAGCATTCCAATCTCCTTGGAGAAAGCATTAAGTTTGGCTTGGAGCTGTTCTAGCTCAGTCACAATTGCGCGACGGCTCTCATCTGAACCCAGCAATTCATCAACTAACTTGGGAGATTCGCCGCGTTCTTGGAGCTTCCTCCGAGATAATTCAGGTTCTTGACGAATGAATTTAATATCCAGCACGGAGCCGAATTATAGTGGTCGAACCCCAGAGGGCAAGGCATTGAAGTTAATATGCTTATGCTATATAAGACGCCCATGATAATGGGCTCTGTAGCGTCGCTTCATCTTCACCCTGATATATCCGGAGACCAAATGATTAATGTAAAAAGATTTGAGCTCATCGCTGATGTTGGAATTAAGCAAAACGGTGGCAACCGAAACTATGGTAACAATGGTCGTCGCCAAGTAAGCTTAATAGAACGCGAACAACTAACAGAACATGCAGCCGATCTGGCCAAGCCTTATTTCTCTCCGGGACAAGTTCGTGCAAATATTGAAACTGAAGGCATAAAACTGGTCGAATTAATAGGTTCTAATATTAGCATTGGTAAGACTAAGCTCCAAATAATTGAGGCAAGAACCCCCTGCAATAAGATGGATAAAATATCCCCTGGCTTAAGAAAAAAAATGGAGAACGAAAAACAAGGGGTTTTAGCTGAAGTTATCGAATCCGGGATCATTCAAGAAGGTGATAAAATAATACCCCTAGATTAATGCATCTCAATATCGCAAGTCCCTATCCCACCTTTGTAGAAATTGAACTGCACATTTGGGTGGTCCGACAACAAGCTCATGGGAACTGAGCTGTCGGCAACTCCTTTCGAAATCATAAGCGTGGTCAATCTCTGGCCTAATGGATTGTCGTGATTTCCTGCGTGCCAAATTGAAACTTTGTCCGCCTTCCAGGTCTCCTTAGGGCCTACGGTTATCGCCTTTTGAGGAACCATGGTGATATTTCCTCCACCACTTGTACGGGCATTTTGAGCAAGCGTAACAGGGTGCAGATCAACAATTCTGGTTTCCATCTTTCGATATTCTTTGGGCGAAGGCGGAGAATTCCTCCATTTTCCTTTCCTTGGTAGTGGATCATTAAATGCCCAATGTTTTATATCCCCCTGACCTCCCTGCATAACTGCGCAACGAACACCTTCCCAACTATTAATGTATGTCTTTAGATCTGACTGGGGAAAATGAAGGTTTTCTTCCGGCATTCGTAGAGTCCTATCAATACGATTAAAACATAATTCTCGATCAGCTTTTTCAAAAGAAAGAGGATGAGTAACAGGCACCTCCTTTGCTCCATCATACCACTCATCCATACCCCAAAAGTGTGATGAACTTAATTTAATGCCCAGTGAATTAACCAACCTAGCGACCAAAGGCAACTGTTCGGTGGGCCCTATAGGCCCGCATATGCCCACTGGATTATCAGGAGTAGATGCTCGCCATGACTCAATATACTCCAATGCTTCAGCCAGATAGAAATCCTCTAATGTATCATACATAACCACCTTGAAACCAGGCCGGGATAAACCCTTCATTTGGTGAAGGCTTAATTTGGCGGCATCTTTTATGATGTCATCTTCTAGGGTGGTATAGTCCCACCATTGAGGTGCAATCGTACTAAGCTTACGGGGCATAATTAGATTCCTTTTACTATCTTCCGTTCATATACCGGATTCACCTTATAATAGACTCCTAATGCTTCAGACAACGGATCTATTTCATTTCTACTAAAGCCGAAATGTAAATGCCTACGCCATCCTTCGGCGTGTTTAAATCTCTTGGACAATTTGCCAGTCTCAATTGACATCTCATCGGCAGCCTTCAGGTAAGAATTCATACCTTGACTAGCATCAAGCCAACCCTGTTGACTAGCGTGAGCCGATAAGGCCTTCATCTTTTTGTTATGAACTTTTGCTGTGTCCACAAACGCACCTGCCACAACTTTTTCTCTCAACGGACCCTGAAGACTATGCGGCATGGCGTGATACACAGTCACATCACTGTTGTAATGTTTCGTTTCGGGTTGAGAGCGAAAATTGGGCATCCCATGGGTAAAAGCTGCTGTTACAGCCAGCCTGCAAGTATTGGTATGATCCTCCATATAATCCACTGGTGAATGGGTCAGAACAATAGATGCCTTGGTTTTACGGATGACAGCTGACACCTTACGTAGAGTTGGAACGTCATACATAATTTCCAAATCTTTTGAGATACTCGGGTAAAATTTAGCCCCCAGGATTTTGGATGCTTGGCGTGCTTCCTTAGCCCTTATTTGAGCTGTTTTGGCAGAACTCATCTCAACACTCCCAAGGTTTCCGGAAGAAAGATTAAAATAATGGACGCTCCACCCCTTCTCCCTTAACTGAAGCAAGGTTCCCGCCATGCAGAACTCAATATCATCTGGATGCGCCCCAATAGCAATTGCAGAGGGCTTAGCCATTATACTAACGAATCTTTACTGGCTTACCTGTCTCTGCAGATTTGTCTGCCGCAAAGATAACCTCATGGGTTCTGGCCGCATCTGCTAGGCTGGTATGAGGCATCTCCTTCCCCGCCCTGATTGACCGAAAGAACTCCTCAAACTGAGTTTGATAAGGATGATCGCTGACGTCCCCTGAATCAACCAACTGAGTTGCCAGAGTGCTCCATTCATTCTTATTGAGCGCCCCCATTTTACTCGAATAAAAGCGGTTGTCCAAAATACTCCCTTCACTGCCTACAAGGTGGGTATGAAAGTAGTATGGCTGCAAACAATCAATAACACTGGCC
>CACDBG010000075.1 GCA_902551155.1 uncultured Verrucomicrobiota bacterium
TGACCGTTGATTTTTCAGAACCGGAAAAGACATTCACATAAACCACAGTTTTTGCTGAATCTGTGCTCTTGATGGCAATGGGTGCTTCAATACGGAGTTGGTGGCTTTTAGGAAAACGTGCGGCTTTGAAATCAAAAGTAGCTTCCGAACCATCAAAAGTAATTATGGAATATCCGTTCGGGGCTCCATCACGCATCGTGGTATGGGGAATTCCTCGCTCATCTTTGGCTCCCTTCCACCAGCTTCCAGAGACAGTGACATTAACAATATGGTGATGTGGTTTGGCTCCCATCCATCCGTCCCCTCGGTCAATAAACTGGTGCGCTTGCCAGTGGGTATGTCCGGAAATACTTAGCGTGTAAGGCCTCTTTTCAATAATCCGGTATAAATCCTTTCTATCACCAGTGGAGGTTAGTGGGATATGCATCATCAACATCACCAGTCGATCTTTCGGTACGCGCGCAAGGTCCGCTTTTACGAAGGCCAGTTGCTGTTTCCCAAAAGCACCACGATAGGTTGCACGATTACGCTGTGCGTCGTGATTCCAATCTACGTTATCGAGCACGATAAAATGTACCTTGCCATAGTCGTAGGAGTAATATGGAGGCCCGTATACGCGTTCGAATGTCTCGTCGGAATATCGGTCCAGTTTCGCTTCGAAATTTAAGTCGTGGTTTCCAATGACATTGTACCAGGGAATTCCAATGAGCGCGATGGTTTGGTTGAGGCTGCCAAAGAGTGACAAGTTATCAAACATGATGTCACCGAGAGTCACACCAAACTTTGCGTCTGTCCCGATTAGTTCGGCCACTATATCATTAGCAATGTAGTCAATTTCGGTTTGGTTTCGAGGTTGCGGATCACCAAAGAAAACAGCCCGGAATTTGTCCGGCTCATTTTGTTTGTGGAGCGGAAAATCAATTGATTGGGGCAATGGTCCAGTAGGTGAAGTTCCGCGGTGTCGGGACACAGGAGAGCCCTTGGGTTTATGAATATAGTGGAACTGTGGTAGCTTGTGCTTATTGAGCGGGTTCATCCATCTGCTGGGTTTAATAACAAAAAAGATAACGTCCTCTGAGGTGGGGAGTTTCCAATTACCTTTTTCATCGGTTTCCACGATTTCCTTACCGTTGGAGACGGCGACGTTTGGGAGTCCTTTTTCGCCGGCATCACGATTACCGTTCTTGTTGACGTCATGGAAAACAGTGCCCGTAGCAAAATCGGCTGCCATTACCGAGAGGCAGCAACCAAAAAGAAATATGAAAATCCTAATCATAGTGCGGCTTCAGTTTGCCATAACCGCAAGAGTTTGCAAGAGGTCTGGTTATTGCTTTTGATTCCAGAGTTTTATTAAAAGCTTTTTGGCTTCTGCGGTTCTGGAGGCAAAGAGTAGCTTGGAGACATGGTTAAGTTGCGCAGTGATTTCCCTTTGATTGGCGTGATGTTTGCGGAGTTGATGAAGCATGATGGGTAAACGTAAATCCCAGGGTGTGTAGGCAAATTTTCTATTGGTCGCAAATTTCCGTTGAAGACTTTCGAGATATCGGTAGGCAAATTCCTTTGTGGGTTCAATCATGGTGCCTTCACCGTAATCATTCCAGGTGGCAATCTGGATGAGTTCTGAGTTGCTTTGCCACGCCAGTTCAAGAGTTTGATCAAAAGTCTTGCCACCTTGATCATCAAGGTATCCGTAGCTCTTGTGTACGCCTGCCTGCTGGTAAATGTCGTGAAACTTTGGGAATACCGAGGCAATGACTGATTCGCTTTTTGCGCCTCTTGAATAGAGTTCTTCTAAATATTTTTGCCAGGCGATTGGCGTTACATTTTTTCCGCCATCAACTGGGGGCCAGCCGAATGCGCCAGAGCCTTTGGCTTGGTTGGTCAGGTGTGGGAGCGTATAGAGAAGCGGCTGATTTGAGAGGTTGTTTGTGATTTGGTCCCACTGTGACTTCTTGAAATGTTGTGGCCCGAAGATGAGTAGAATGGGTTTACCCTTTTGCTTTACATAAGCAGGATCATTAAACCAGTTTTGATCTATCCATTTAAATTCTTTCTTCCCATGGGTTACTTCCTCGGCTTTTTTTAGTTTTTCACCTTCTATCATGTGCTTGATGGACTGATCCTCATAACAGATGGCAAATTTTAATCCGGCTTGCTTGAGGTATTTTATCAGGCTCAAAGAATTGCGGTGGATGGTGGCGTAATCGCGGAATTTTTCGGTTCCATACCAGTCAATAATGACTCCATCAATACCGGCATACTTCATGAGAAGTACCTGACATTCGAGCACAACTGGATCATTGGAATCGTAAGGCCCAATCAAAGGTTCGTAGTGGGAGGCGAGTTTCCGTCGGCCATTGGTTCCCATCTTGTCAGGATTAAAGCGATTCATGGTCCAATGCCATCCCCAGTATCCGCTAACGGGTTTTGAGGCGTACCACGGCATGTAATGGGCGAGCACAATCTTGGCCGGTTTGTCTGCTGCATTAGCTGAAAGAATGGCAAAGGCAATAAATGTCACTATGGTTTTCATTTTCAATCGTTTACCATATACACATAGCTCAAGGTGGCAAAAAGTTACGGTTTGATCGTCTTCTGAAGTGGTAAATTATTTGGTACCAATACAATAAAGAAACTCTTGCCGGCTTTTACCTTTAAAGGCTACACGCAAATAAAGGCGGTTGCCACTGACGATTGGTGAGGCATACACCTCATTGCCTAATTGGTTGGTGGCCAGCAGCTTGAATTCCTTGGGGTTCGTTGAATAGATAAAGGTCTTGCCTGCAAGGTTGGTTGCGTAGATGCGCTTCCCCACCAGCACTGGGGAGGCGAAGAAAGCACCTCCAAGCCGTTCCTTCCAGAGCTCTTTGCCGGTAGCTGAATCCCAACAAGCGGCAAAGCCTGCGTCCATGGTGGCGTAGAGGTGGCCCTCCTTCATCAGCATAGAAGGTACATAAACGCGTGCGGTGTTCTGCCAGGTGATCCTTCCTGAACCGTCAGCTTCAATGGCTGCAATGTGGTTCTTGGGCCATCCGCCACTGACAAATATGCGTTTGCCATCAGTTACTGCAGTGGCAACACACTCCTGTGTGCTGCCTGGGAATTCCCAGTGCTTCTTTCCCGTTAAAGGATCGATGCTGGTAATGAGTTCGGCGCCAGCAAAGACCATCTGTTTCTTGCCATGAGCGGTGACCATGACAGGCGTGGTGTAGTTAGGGTATTTAGGGCGGTTGATTTTCCAGATAATTTTTCCTGTATTTTTATTTAAGCCAACGACTGCGCCACCAATTTTTTTACTATCTGCTTTTGAGATTAATACATCACGGTAAATGACCGGTGAAGTGCCAAAGCCCTGATGGATTACATAATCTGAAATAGTTGTTTGCCAAAGAACCTTGCCTTCCAGGTTAAGAGCTGTGGTCTGGATTTTGTTGTTATTGGGAAAACTAACGAAGAGTTTTGTGCCGTCACACACGACAGCTGAGGCTGCATCAGATTTATGCTTGTTGCCTCCCTTTATAAAGTTGCCCTTATGGATGTCGCTTTTCCAGATGAAATTGCCAGTATCTTTTGATAGGCATATGACTGATTGAATTTCTTTTTTGATGTCTGCAGTAGCTAGATAAATTCGTTTGCCAACGATAGTGGGAGTGCTATGTCCGTGTCCAGGAAGCTTGGCTTTCCAGATAATATTCTGAGTGTTGCTCCATTTAACGGGTAATCCTTTGACAACTTTGGCATGGCCATCTCCATTCAATCCCCGCCAAGCCGGCCAATCTGTAGGGCTAAAAGTGGAAGGAGCGGCATATAGCGACGGACTGACTGCGATAAGTAGTAACAGGAGAATGCGTTTCATGTGTAAAATCGTCGCGTGATTCGTTTTTACAGGCAAGGTGGAACTTGCCCAGAGCTGTTGGGCGCTGCACACTAGGCTTATGCGTTTAACGATGGCATTTCTTTCAGTTGTTTTTGCCTATTATAGTCAAGGAGCTAGGAAAAACGCACAGCCGGTGGTGGAGAAACCTTTTCCTCCACTGGAGGCGGCCAAGACGATGCAGGTGCCTAAGGGGTTCAACGTAACCCTTTTTGCCGGTGAACCAGATATCAAGCAGCCGATTGGTTTTTGTATCGATGATCGGGGGCGATTGTG
>CACDBG010000076.1 GCA_902551155.1 uncultured Verrucomicrobiota bacterium
ATCAGGTGGTTTTTCGTGCACTAGAGAAATGAAGGCAGAGGACAATATTGCTCCTATTTGGGCTCATCTTTTATTTTGGGTATTTTTCCCCCCGTCGTTATTTTTGCTTTTTTTCAGATCTTATAGAAATTATTTACGGAAAAGCTGGTTGTATGGATCGGAAGATAAGAATCCTGATTGGGAGTTTACTGTTAAAGCTGATCAGTTGAAATTAGTAAAGAAAAGACCACGTAGGAACACATCCGAATCAGCGGAGGAAGTATTCTTTGATATTCATGGGCGCGACCTTATCGGTATCTGCTATACCGCTGGATTGGGTTATGACAGCGATGTTACTTATCACGGCAAAACGGTAAAGATTTACACTAATCAAGGAGTAATATCACTGCCTCAAATTCTAGATGTGAATCTTGAACATGTTTGTAATTGGTTGGTTGGTGTAACCTTGAGGTTGCGCTCTGAAAGGCCTGAGTTGGGGTTGGGTTTTGATCCTAATCGGCCAACCAAATGCCCTTACTGCGCAAGTATCTACGTCTTTAAGCCCGGTCAGAGTTGTCCCAGTTGTGGGGGGTGGCCTGATAGAATTAATTAATCGCTTTTTTGTTCCACCAGCTCCAACAACTCCACAAGAGAACCGGAACTGCGGCGCTAATGACTAGAGCCAATAGTTTATTTTCCTGAGCGGTGTTCGTTGAGCCTAACCATGCGTAAGTAAAGCTCATAGGCATTGTGCCACAAAGTAGCGCAGCAAAATATTGCCTTGGGGCCATGCGCATCAGCCCGGCGTAACAGCTCAAGAGTTCAGGCAGCAGGATTGTCCAGCGTGATAAGGCAATCACCCAGCCGCCTTTGTGCTGGAAAAATTGTTGGCCCAGTGCCATGCCTTTTTCACCCACCAGAAATTTTG
Organism: uncultured Verrucomicrobiota bacterium; assembly: GCA_902551155.1. Taxonomy (GTDB): domain Bacteria; phylum Verrucomicrobiota; class Verrucomicrobiia; order Limisphaerales; family UBA1100; genus UBA1100. The sequence continues at coordinate 908 of CACDBG010000076.1, forward strand.
CGGCTCGTTCATTCAGTAAACGGCATAACAGGTAGCCGGTTGTGCCCGCAGTAAATGTGCCCAGGGTGCCAATGGCTCCGCCGAGCCAAGGGCCATAGGCCATACCAAGAGAAGCCAGCACTGCAGTGGCTGGAATCGGCAAAAAAACATCAAGGGTTAAAAGACCCACCACAAATAGCCAATCCCAGCGTCCCGGTTGGCTGGTAATATTACCCCTCAGTAGCTCCTCAAAATAACCGCCCCAAGCAAAGAACGCTACCAGCATCAGGGCCGCAGCGATCAAGCCAGTAATGAGGATGCGTATCACGCCTGTGGTTGTACTCGAATGTATCAGCAAAGGGAATCTTGGCCGTGAATATTGGGGATGATCTACATTTGACGCATTCAGGATAGCTTAGCAATTTGGAGTCTTCATGGTTCAATATTTGGATTTACTGCGGCATGTGCTGGAAAACGGCAAAGGCAAGGGGGATCGCACCGGCACGGGCACGATCTCGGTATTCGGTGCACAAGCCCGGTTCGATCTGCGGGATCGTTTTCCGATGCTGACCACCAAGAAGTTGCACCTCAAGAGTATCATTCACGAGCTGCTATGGTTTTTGAAAGGTGATACGAATATTGGTTACCTGAAGGAAAATGGTGTTCGCATATGGGATGAGTGGGCTGATAGCGAGGGAAACCTTGGCCGGGTTTATGGTGCTCAATGGTGTGACTGGCGTGCGCCCGATGGCCGTTCCATTAATCAGATTAATGAAGTGATCGAGCAAATCAAGACCAACCCGGATAGTCGTCGATTGATTGTGAGTGCCTGGAATGTTGGAGAGATTGATCAAATGGCACTGGCGCCTTGCCATGCTTTTTTTCAATTCTACGTGAGGGATGGTGAGCTGAGTTGCCAACTTTACCAACGTAGTGCGGATTTATTTTTGGGTGTTCCTTTCAATATCGCCAGTTATTCACTTCTTACCCTGATGGTAGCGCAAGTGACCGGGCTTAAGCCCGGTGAATTCGTGCATACCTTTGGTGATCTGCATCTTTATTCCAATCATTTGGATCAAGCGAAGGAACAGCTTTCCCGTGAGCCACGCCAATTACCAATTTTGCGAATGAATCCTGAGGTGAAAGATATCCATGATTTTGTTTTCGAGGACTTCTCTATCGAACAATACGATCCGCACCCGCACATCAAGGCGGTAGTGGCGGTATGAGTGCCTTTAAAGCCATTGCCGCGATGTCCCTCAATCGCGTGATAGGGAAGGGGTTGGAGATTCCGTGGCATATTCCTGAGGACTTCAAATGGTTTAAGGAGACGACGATGGGGCAAGTCTTAGTGATGGGGCGGCGCACCTTTGATTCCATTGGCAGAGCACTTCCCGGAAGGGAAACCATGGTTTTAACTCGGGGAAATTTTACTCATCCTGAGGTAACGGTTATTCAATCATTGGATGAGGTCGCCCCACTTCTGGAGGGCCGTACCGCTTTCGTTGCTGGTGGCGCGCAAATTTATGAGCAAGCGCTGCCTTTTTGTTCGGATTTGTTTTTAACTATTGTCCAGCACGAGGTGGGGGGTGATGTGTTTTTCCCAGCCTTTGAGGATAATTTTGAGGAAGTGAGCGTGTTGCGTGCAGAAAAGGAATTTTGCATTGTCCATTATCAGAACCGTCAGTTGAAATAATGTCGGACATGCTGAAATCCTCAAGCGCAATGGCAGGGGCCACCTTGGCTAGTCGGCTTTTGGGTATGGTGCGTGAAATCTGCTACGCGCGTTTCATGGGTGATGGGTTGGTGGCGGGGGCCTTTGTCTTGGCCTTTATGATTCCCAATCTCTTTAGGCGACTTCTGGGGGAAGGAGCATTGATGTCTGCCTTTATTCCCGTCTTCAAGGAACAGGAAAAAAACTCTGGTGATCAAGCCATGTGGCGTACGGCCAATGCACTAATAAGCGGGTTGGTGTTGATTTTATCAGTTGCTGTGGGACTGGGATTGCTGGCAATTACCGCTGCTCTGGAATGGGGAGAGTGGGATGAGACGAATGAGAAGACCCAATTGATGTTGCAACTTCTGCGTTGGGTCTTTCCCTACTTGATGCTGATCTGCCTTGCGGCCGTGGCCATGGGGATACTCAATTCACGTGGCTATTTTTTCCTGCCGGCCCTTGGTGCTTTAATTTTAAACGTGGTAATGATTGGCAGCGTGCTTTTTTTGGCACCGCGTTGGGGGACTGAACTCAAAGATCAAATCTTTGCCTTGGCAGTGGGGGTTCTCGTGGCCGGAGTGGCACAGCTCCTTTATCAACTCCCTACTTTGTGGCGTGAAGGTTTTCGGCCTCAATGGATTTCACCTTGGACTGATGATTCAGTCCGAATAATTCTTCAGCGTTTAGGGCCAGGAGTGATCGGAGTGGCGGCCTTTCAGATCAACATTCTTGCGACCTATTGCATTGGTTTTTTCGTGGGGGAAAATGTGGTGGCTTCCTATGGGTATGCGGTACGTTTACTTGAATTCCCTCAGGGTCTTTTTGCGGTTTCCATGGCTACTTTTCTGCTGCCGGCTTTGTCGGGGCTGGCAGCAGAAAAACAGTTCGGTAAATTTCGTAACAATATTGATGAGGCTGCCCGTCATTTACTATTTCTTAATTTGCCTGCAGCAGCACTGCTTTTTGTATTAGCTGAACCGATCGTGCAGTTACTTTTTCAATATGGGGCTTTTACACAGGAATCCACCGATCGTGCAGCGTGGGCTTTGCGTTGTCTGGCACCGGCCTTGCCGGGGTATTCACTGGTATTGATTTTGGCCCGTGCTTTTCACGCTTTGGGAGATATTAAAACACCAGTGAAGATCAGCATCTTTTGTCTTATCCTGAATCTGGTGTTTGCCTTAATTTTGGTGTTTCAGTTTGAGCCTAACCTTCGCCAGGGAGCTTTTGGGATCGCCAATACAATTAGTTCAACGATGAATGCCGCACTTCTATGGCGGGCCATCAGAAATAGAGAAGAATTGATGCCTATTGCCTTGCCCGGATT
>CACDBG010000077.1 GCA_902551155.1 uncultured Verrucomicrobiota bacterium
TAATTCAATTGCGTTCATTATCCGATCCGTATTCCATCAAACTCGAAGAGCGACGTAACTGACGAATTCGTATGAATCCGCTTAATCGCCTCACCCAATAAACCAGCCACCGAACAAGTAGTAAGCCTAAGGCCTTCGATTGAAGGGCGGGGAACAGTATCAGTCGTAATTAGTTCGTCAATATTTGATTTTCGCAATCTTTTGATACCTAAATCGTTCAATCCGGCATGAGAAACTACAGCTATAATCCGCTTAGCCCCTCGTCGACGTAATATTTTGGCTGCGGAAACTAATGTCCCAGCGGTTTCCGTCATATCGTCAACCATTACCACCGTCTTATCGCGGACCTTTCCTATTACTGATACGGTTTCAACCTCTGTATCACTCATTCGACGTTTTGCTACGATAGCCAAATCAGCATGCAGTAGCTGGGAATAAGCGTGGGCCATCTTGATACCCCCAACATCAGGACTCACTACCGCTACCTGATCCCCAAGATCCATCTTTTTAAGATATTCGAAAAGAACTGGAGCCGCATATAAATGATCAACAGGGATGTCGAAAAACCCCTGAATCTGTTGTGCATGCAAATCCACCGTTAAGATACGATTAGCTCCCGCAGAAACCAGTAGGTTTGCCATTAATTTTGCACTAATTGGAACCCGTGGTTGATCCTTACGATCCTGGCGAGCGTAACCATAAAAAGGCAAAACCGCGGTTATTCGACTAGCGCTGGCACGACGCAGAGCATCAATCATAATGAAAAGCTCCATTATGTTTTGATTCACCGGCGGGCAAGTGCTCTGAACAACAAAGGTGTCCTCCCCACGAACGTTTTCTTCAATCCTTGCAAACGTTTCGCCATTGGGAAAGTCGCGCAGCATAACTTTACCCAAAGGAACATCGATCGATTTACAAATGGACTCAGCCAACGCACGATTGGATCTACCCGAGAATATTTTCACAGACGTAAGATGTTATGCCTTTCTATGGCGTTTGATCTTCCTCTTTCCTAGCCTTCAGACGATGCCCTAACCAGAAAAAAATATGAAAAAATCAGAAATAATTAGACCTCGGGCAAATCCTGCTTTGCTTCGCCATCAGATGTCTGCTGTGACCGAAAATCCTCGTAAGCTTTTTTGTATTCGGAATATTTATTACCCAAAATAGCAGCCGCCAACAAAGCCGCATTTTTTGCCCCCGGCTTCCCGACAGCTAATGTCCCTACAGGAACCCCTCCGGGCATTTGAACCATAGACAGCAACGAGTCAAGGCCCTCGGTGCTCCACGCTTTCATGGGAACACCCAAAACAGGTACAGACGTTATTGCTGCGGTTACACCCGCCAAATGCGCTGCCCCTCCTGCTGCAGCTATAATTACTTCTATTCCATTTTCTGTGGATGAATTAACCCATCGGTGCAACAGCTCAGGGGTGCGATGGGCAGAAATTACCTTAGCTTCGTAAGGTATACCTAGGTCTTTTAATTGTTTTGCACAGTTCTCCATTACCGACCAGTCCGAGTGACTGCCCATAATAACCCCTACCAATGGTTTTTTATTTTCGCTCATAACTTTTTTCGAAATTAGACAAAGAAATTCTAGCCTTCAAGAACTTATCCACCCACACCAATAGTCAAAGCAGGAGCTACCGTCTTGATTTGCCCAGCTTGAAGGTTGAAAAGCTGCGTTAAGAGCATAAAAGTACTTTTACTCTCAAGGTCATTATCGGCTATGTAAAACCAATTTCCACGATATGGAACCGCCACAAATGAACTGACTGGTTTGGAAACTGATGAACGTACCCGAAACAAATCACCAGTCACTTTAGTCCATTCAAACAATTCACCATCTTTGGATTTAGTCTGCGTAACCAACCCAGTCTCCCTATGGGCTAATGGGACTTCTGAATTATGTGAAAGATAGAAGAAAATCCCCATCATTGATCTAGTCCGTACAGCCAAACCATTTTCGGGCCGATTCAAAAAATTATTAGTAAGCCTGAGTTCATTATCCACAAACTTCACCCCAAGCAGTTCTTGTAACCGCGAAATGCGTGGCTGGAGTTCAACCTGAGGCTTTAGTCGTAACACTAAATCGCCGCTAACTTTTACCGCGCCACCCTCACCGCCCACTGCTACTGCCGCCCCTAACTCCAATGCGTCGGCCACTTGTAACTCACGCAATATTTCAGCCATCTCTTTAAACCTTTCATAACGAGGCTCCCGGGAAGGCGTAGGACCCGAAGCATTACTTGCATTATCGAGGCCATTCGCTCGCTCCACGCACACCTTCACCACCCTCTCCACACTCCAACCACTTTGGGTTAAAATTAAAACGGCTTCTAAGGGAACAGGTGAAAGGATTTGTTTCAAAAATTGATCTCCTCTTAGGGGAGAATAAGATATTGTCGGAGTCTCCTTGTATGTGAAACCTGCCGACGGGGTCAGCGAATCACCCGCTCCTGAGAATTTTACGCTCGCACTAAGATCTCCCTGTACTGATTGCTGTGTCGTAACACTGGAGACCTCAAGAAAAAACGGGTTGTCCCGATATTTTAAACGCACCAAGTTTAATAGAAACTGCTCATCCAAGCTCTTAGATATGGCGTGATTATACTGCGGATGTGTTTGCTGTAAGGACCCCGGGCCAATCGTTCTGCAACCCATGGACATACACAGAAGAACTGAAACAAAGAAGGTTTTTAAATATTTCATAAATTTTCTAACGCCCATCAATTATAGGTCAATGCGTAACAGCTTTACCCAAGGCTTCCAAGACCTTTTCAGGGCCACTCATCACGGGGGGGCAACACAATTGCTTCGCCTTTCGGCGGGTACACTAATACAAGCGGCACAGCCCCACGCTTATACCGATGCAAAGCCTCAGTCATAACCGGATCCTTGTTGGTCCAATCGGCAAGGAATGCAACAGCGCCAATCTCTTTTAGCTTTTGAATAACCGGTCTTACCTCCAGTGCTCGAATTTTTGTATACTTACATGTCACGCACCAGTCAGCAGTAAAATCAATGAGCACAGGATGTCCTTCGGACCGCGCAGCTGCAACAGCCTCCGGACTCCATTTTTTCCATTGTACTCCTGCGGCTTTTACTTCGATTTCACCATTAGCCATATTCCGGTTTTCAGGGTGCCGCCAGTCTAACCCCCATTCCAAGGCCGTTACATAGCCGGCAGCCAAAATAAAAACACATATTGCTAAGGGGGCGGGGCTCCTAGAAACTGCACGCTGCATAAACTCACCAAACACCCAAGCTGCTAAGGCCACAACGCATAGCAATACTCCTAACCACATCACCCCGCTCTTACCGAACATGGGCCCAGTAAAGGATAAAATCCAAATAGCCGCCGCCAACATAGGGAAACCCATGATCTGCTTAAACTGCACCATCCAGTTGCCAGGCTTAGGCAGAATACCCAACCAACCTGGTTGAAAGGTTAGCAGAATAAATGGAAATGCCAGTCCTGCCGCAACTGCTGACATGGAGGCAATAATAACTCCGCTACCTTGAGTAAGAGCAACGCCCATTGCCGGAGCAAGAAACGGTGCAGTGCAAGGGGTAGCCAAAGCCGTCGCCAATAATCCGTTAAAGAAGGCACCCATGTAACCTTCACGATTGGCCATCGCATTTGCCTTACCCATTGCCTCACCGCCGAGATTGACCTCAAAGATACCAAATAAATTCAGCGCCACCAGTGTCACTACCAGTAGCAGCGCGAGGTTGAAATAAGGATTTTGCATTTGCATTCCCCAAGAAGCCATTCCAGTGGATTTTTTCACCGCAATCATCATTCCCGCCAAAACCAGAAAAGAAAATAAAACGCCGAGGCCATACGTTAAACCTAGTTTGCGTACA
>CACDBG010000078.1 GCA_902551155.1 uncultured Verrucomicrobiota bacterium
AACCGCTCGATGAAATTCGTAGCGAAATAGCAGAAGAACTAGCCAAAAAAGAATCGGACCGGGCCTTGGTCCCTATCGATCGCGATCCGGTTCCCGGACGATATAGCGATCTTGTGGAAAAATATTACGAACGTCTGGGCAAAGGCAAGTAGCCCCACACTTACGGAGTAAATGTGACTGAATCGGTTTATCTGGCAGGTAAGTCCTGGCTCATCCCCGCTCTATTATGGATGGGCGTAGGTGCAGCAACAGTTCTTTGGGCTTACTCGAAAGCGCCGATCGAAAATAATATTCGTAAAGCATGTATCGGCCTAAAATGTGTCGGACTACTCTTACTTCTCTTTTGCCTGCTCGACCCAATGGCCACTCAGAAGCGAGCCAAGCCAGGTGCCAATCGGTTGGCATTGGTGGTCGACAACAGTGAAGGGCTTAACCTCAGTGATTCCGGAAAAAGCCAATCGCGCGCACAGATCCTACAGAAGACCATTGCCCCGAAGTCAAAAAACTGGCAAAACAAGCTGGCTCATGATTTTGAATTAAAACGCTACACGTTTGATGCACGGCTAAAAAATGTGGGCAACTACAATAGCCTTTCTTTCGACGGACAATCCTCCAATCTTGGAGAAGCCTTAGCCACGCTCTCTCGCCGTTATCAAGACCAACCGCTGGCTGGGATCGTGGTATTCACTGATGGCGTGGCAACTGACTTGGATGGAGAACTCTCCCTACCCGAAGGCATCCCACCAGTTTATCCGATTGTGATTGGTGAATCTGCTCCCAAACGCGATGTAGCTCTGGGGACTGTCACCCCGACTCAAACCTCTTTCGAGGATGCTCCGGTAACTATTACTGCCCAGATAAAAACCCGAGGTTGCGATGAGGAAGTTGTTTCAGCAAAATTACAATTGTTGGATTCTGAGGGGGAAACCTCAACCCTCATCAAGGAACTAAAGCAAAAGGTTGATGGTGATGAGAGTGAGTTAAGTTTTCGATTTCAAGTAAGACCAGCTGTTCAAGGCATCATTTTTTACCGGTTAACTGTTAGCACCTCAGGAGGAAAAGCTGAAGCGACTCAATCAAACAACAGCCGGGTTGTGGTTGTTGATCGCGGAGGAGGCCCTTACCGTGTCCTCTATGTATCGGGTCGACCCAACTGGGAATACAAATTTTTGAAACGTGCAGTAGATGAAGATAAAGAGGTGGACCTAACCGCCCTTATTCGTATTGCCCGAAAAGAGGCTAAATTTGAATTCAAGGGTCGCCGCGGTGAAAACGCCAACCCACTGGCCCGAGGCTCAGGCCAGGATGTTGGCGATTATGATAAACCGGTTCTGGTAAGGCTCAATACAGTTAATGCCAATGAATTAAAAACCGGATTTCCCTCCGAGCCCGAAGAGTTATTTGCCTATAGCGCTGTGGTCATTGATGACTTGGAGGCGGACTTCTTTACTCCCAACCAACACACTCTAATTCAAAAGTTTGTCAGTGAACGGGGAGGAGGCCTGTTAATGTTAGGAGGGCAGGAATCATTCAGGCAGGGTAAATATGATCGTACTCCAATCGGAAATCTTTTACCGGTTTATCTGGATAAACCGCAGGATACCAGTGCACTTAACAACCTGAAGTACTCCATCACGCGCGATGGCTGGCTCCAACCGTGGGTACGTTTACGCGACAATGAATCAGCAGAGACAACCCGGCTAGAAGAGATGACAGAATTTTTATCGCTCAATCGTGTCCGCGGCAAAAAACCGGGGGCCAATGTACTGGCAACCGTTTCCACAGGTAATGGCCTAATCAATGAACCGGCGTTAATCACCCAACCCTTTGGCCGCGGACGCGTGGGCTCCGTTCTCTTGGGTGACCTCTGGCGCTGGGGATTGAAGGGAGAAACCCAACGGGAAGATCAAGACAAGGCTTGGCGACAAATGATGCGCTGGCTGGTGGCTGATGTCCCCCTTCCCTTTGAGCTCACAACCACCCAAAGCCCCGGGAAATCCGGGCGCACCTTAAAACTTAAGGCGCACGACAAAAACTATGAACCACTTGACAACGCCAATGTTTCCCTAAAGGTTAAAACAGCGGGAACCAACAAAACCGTTATACTGCCAGCTGAAGAGCAAACTGAAAAGGCAGGCATTTATCAATCACAGTATGTCCCGCGCAACAACGGTGGTTATCTGGCTGAAGCAGAGGTGCGCGATGAAACAGGTAAATTACTGGGACGTCACCAGGCCGGCTGGGCTACTGATTTTGCAGCTGCGGAATATCGTTCTCTTTCCCCCAACCGGGCGTTACTGGAGGAAATCGCCAGCAAAACAGGTGGACGTGTAATTGAAATGGATAAACTCGATTCCTTTATAAAGGAACTGCCTGCCTTACGGGCGCCAGTCACTGAAATCCGCCACGTCCCACTCTGGCATCAGGGGCCTATTTTTCTTCTGGCCCTTATCTGCTTTATTGCTGAATGGCTCCTACGCCGCCGCAAAGGGTTGCCATGAGGATATTTCTTTTCATTTTTATTTTCAGCTGGACTGCTTTGGAAGCAGAAGACAAGGCCAGTATGATCCTTATAACGGGTGCGCCCGGCACCGAAGAATATAAAAAGACATTCAACGAATGGAGTGCTCAATGGAAGGAAGCGGCTGGCAAGGGCAAAGCCAAGTTTAGTGAAGCAGTCCACACAGAAGAAAAAAACCAGAAGGAAAGACTGGCTGAACTCATTCAGGCTGAGGTCAACGAGAACAAGTCACCCTTATGGCTGGTATTGATTGGTCACGGCACCTTTGATGGAAAAAAAGCAAAGTTCAACCTGCAGGGACCGGATATCAGCGCCACCGAACTCAAAGAGTGGCTGCAGGACTGCAAAAGGCCCTTGGTGATTATAAATTGCGCTTCTTCCAGCTCCCCCTTCATGAACGCACTCTCAGGCGAAAACCGAGTCATCATTACCGCCACGCGTAGCGGTTTTGAGCGTAACTTCTGTCGGCTGGGCGGATTCCTGGCTAAAGCCATTGGCAATTTAGAGGCCGATATTGATAAGGATGGGCAAACCTCACTGCTGGAAGCCTGGTTAGCGGCCAGCCGTTATAGTGCTGACTTTTATAAAAATGAAAACCGACTGAGCCCTGAACACCCGTTACTCGATGATAATGGTGATGGCAAAGGAACACCTCCTGATTGGTTCAGAGGCATCCGAGTCACCAAGAAAAGTGAAGACCCAAAATTACTGCCTGATGGATTGCGCACCCACCAGCTACACTTAATCCCAAGTGAAGAGGAACGTAAATTCAGCGCCTCCCAAAGAGCCAAGCGCGACGCACTGGATATTGAACTAGCGAAATTGAGAGCCGCCAAAGAACTAATGGAGGAAAAAATCTATTACACCGAGCTGGAAAAACTCCTTCGTAAAATCGGCCGTATTTATTTTC
>CACDBG010000079.1 GCA_902551155.1 uncultured Verrucomicrobiota bacterium
TTTGCGCATATCGCCGTCACGTTTAGGTTTCCCGTTTGGGTCAAGATCCATGAAATCCACAGATCGAGAACTTTTCCACACTGTTTTACCAGTTAGTTTGTTGAGGGCGAAAACATATTGAGTATCAGCGCCGTCGTGATTATTGATCAGGAGGTTTTTCCAAAGAATTGGAGATGATCCTGCGCCACGGAAGTGGTCGCATTTTAGGTCAGACCTGGTCCAAATTGTCTTAAAAGTTTTTGTGTCAATGCAGGCGGTTCCCGGTGAGCCCCAGCTTAAGTATACACGACTTTTTTCTATTACAGGGGTAGGGGAGGCGTAACTGTTAAACTTATGGGCGAATTGTGGGCTCTTTATATCAAAGAGTTTCTTTTGGTAGAGAACCTTGCCATTCGTTGCGTTAATGCAAATTCCGGTGAGCGTCTTGCCCTCGGGTGTTGCTGTTGTGAGCCAGATTTGATTTTCCCAGATGACCGGTGAGGACCAGCCACGGCCGGGAATTTTTGTTTTCCATTTTATGTTTTCAGTTTCACTCCATTTAATTGGTAGTTTAGCACTTGAGTGACCTGTGCCATCTGGCCCACGGAACTGATTCCAATGAGCCGCTTGGGTCGCTAAAGAACATGTTAGTAATACGATGAACAGAAACATTTCGTAAGTTTCATTAGTTCTTCAAAACTCTGCAACCCTTAATTCCTTGCTGTTTTTTGCTTGGAGTTGGATACTAATCTCACTGGGGTTGAACAGTTAACTCATGGCTTCCAAAAAAAACACCAAATCTCAAAGAGCAGATATTCCGCGTAAAACTGTATATCGCTTGTCGATTTACACTAGGTGTTTGCAGCGCCTTAAAGAAAACGGAATCAAAACGGTTTCCAGTGAAGCTTTGGCAGGTGCTGCAGGAGTTAAGTCCCCGCAGCTTCGCAAAGATCTTACCTATTTTGGTCAATTTGGCACCAGAGGTTTGGGTTATGATGTTGAACAGCTGATTAAAATGATTTCGGATTTGCTGGGGACAAGTCATTTACAGCCTGTAGTGTTGGTGGGGGTAGGTAATTTAGGCCGTGCGCTTCTTTCCTATAAGGGTTTCGCCAAGGAAGGATTTGGAATCGTTGCGGCTTTTGATGTAGTAACCGAACGCCAGAAGGATAAAAGAGTAACCCAGTCCGTCTACTCCATGGATGAGCTGAAAAGTTTTGTCTCCCGAAATAACGTCCGGATGGCGATTTTATGTGTTCCGCCCCAGGAGGCTCAGGAGGTTGTCAATGAGCTGGTGGAAGCAGGAGTAACGGGAGTGATGAATTTCGCCCCCACAGTGCTTCAAGTGCCAGATGAGGTGACAGTTAACAATGTGAACCTAGCAATAGAGTTGGAGAATTTAAGTTATTTTGTGGGGCATTGATATTCGGATAGCAAGACTAACCCAACTGGTAAAACACAGTGAATTTGCGGACAAAAGATTTGAATCATTTGGGTTATAATCGGCGTAAGTTCTTAATGCGGTCAGGCATGGGGATGGGGGCCTTGGGGTTGAGTTCTCTATTGAGTGGCGCATCGCTTAATCCCCTAAACCCGAAGGCTTCGCATTTCAGGCCGCGTGCCAAAAGAATCATTCATTTATTTATGAACGGGGGGCCCTCTCATGTGGATACCTTTGATCCTAAGCCGATGCTGCAAAAGCACGCAGGTAAAATGTTACCTATGCCTAATCTTCCTACTGAGCGGAAAACCGGGGCAGCTTTTGGTTCGCCTTATTCGTTTTCTAAATATGGCCAGAGCGGACTGCCGGTTAGTGAGATATTTCCACATACCGCAAGACACATGGACGATATTTGTGTTTTGCGTTCAATGAGGGCTGATGTTCCGAATCATGAACCTTCATTGATGTTAATGAATTGTGGGGAGTCTATACAGGTTCGTCCGAGTATGGGCTCATGGTTGACCTATGGGTTGGGTACGGAAAATCAAAATCTACCGGGTTTTATCGCAATGTGTCCGGGTTATCCAATTCAGGAATCACAGAATTGGCAGTGCGGTTTTTTGCCAGGTTCTTATCAGGGGACCTACATCGATACGCGCAAAAAGGATGTTGATGAATTGATTCAGCATATTCGTAATTCTCATTTGTCATTGGGACAGCAAAGACGGCAATTGGACTTGTTACGGAAAATAAATGAAAGACACGCAGAGGATCGTCAAAATGAACCACAGCTGGAGGCAAGGATACATTCCTTTGAATTAGCCTACCGAATGCAGATGGAAGCGACCGATGCTTTTGATATCACTAGAGAGCCTGAACATATTCGTAAAGCTTACGGTGGCACAACCCAGGCTAGGCAAATCCTTATTGCGCGTCGCCTAATTGAACGTGGGGTACGTTATGTGCAGGTATGGCATGGGAATAGTCAGCCTTGGGATAACCATGATGATATTGAAAAGGGACATCGTTTTCTGGCTAAGCAATGTGATCAAGCGATAGGCGCTTTACTGAGCGACCTTAAGCAAAGAGGCTTACTGGAGGATACAATAGTGATGTGGGGGGGGGAGTTTGGTCGAACGCCTACAGTAGAGCTACCTAAGCCGGGATCTAATGCCGGTAAAATTAATGGACGCGATCATAATCATCACGGATTTAGTATGTGGTTAGCTGGGGGTGGAGTTCGGGGAGGCATGGCTTATGGCGCAACTGATGAATTTGGTTTTAAGGCGGTAGAGAATGTTATGCATGTTCATGATTTACATGCGACAATACTGCATTTAATGGGTTTTGATCATGAGAAACTCACTTTTAGGCATGCTGGGCGAGACTTTCGTTTAACGGATGTGCATGGGCATGTGGTCCACGATATTATAAGTTAATGGGGGGTTGACGCTCCTGTGCCTTTCTTAGCATACTGCGCCCCTTCGTGGGGTCGTAGCTCAGTTGGTAGAGCACCACACTGGCAGTGTGGGGGTCAGGAGTTCGAATCTCCTCGGCTCCACCATTTTTAGTCCTGTTATACAGGGCTGAAATGGTTTTCAGGGTTTGGGCCCAAAACCTCACTCCCCTTTTTACTCCCCTTTTCCCCCGTCAACAACCGGTGAATTGTATGAAGCAAATTACTGGGCAATTTATAAGATAACGGCCAGTGGAATAATGAATCTTGATGATGGTTTTTAATAAAAGCGGTAGTGTGGGTTGAATCGATCAAATTAAAGCGGTAAAATTGACTTATGAAGCAATTAATCCCCCTATTATTTTTTATTTTTTGTTTCTCCTTGGCGGCCCAAGACAAGCCGCTTCCCAAAGATATTCCATCTCTTACGGCTCTAGCTGAAAAAGGGAATATCAATGCGATGTCGTTGCTCGGCTATAATTAT
>CACDBG010000080.1 GCA_902551155.1 uncultured Verrucomicrobiota bacterium
CAGAGGATTACGGTGTCGGCAGTGGCAGAAAGCTTTGATTCCTTTTTGGCCAAGGCAGGGAGTGCAGCCATGCCGACCGCAGCAGTGGAATTTTTAAGAAATTCACGGCGATTGAGTTCCATCTTCATAATAGCTTAACGGATTAATTGGAATTCGGGAAGCATCACGATAATCCAGAGTAGATCGGCGGTGTTCTCAGAGTTGGGTTTTTCGCCGAGTAAATCCTGAGCGATTTCGCGTTCATTCGGGTTAGGCAATCGCCCTAATGCAGTTTGAAAAATGGCGTTTGTCATGTCATTAGAGGTTAAATCGTTTTGTAACCATTTGTCGGCAGCGATTCTCAACGTATTGTCTAGAGTGGTGCCATTGGTGAGTTCAAGGGCCTGCAAGAGCGTGGGTAGGGAGTCGCGATTGGTGACGACCTGGTCACGATTGGGGCGACCCAAGGCGAGTTGTAGGGGGTTGAGTCGAGATAAGACAGCGCGGATATCGGTGAGCTCTGCGCTCATTACAGTTGGTGCATCGAATGTAGCTCCGAGGTTCCAAGGAGCGCGTTCGGCCAAACCATTTTTACTAGCATGTTTCCAGCCTTGTGTTTCGAAATTCGATTTTTGCCAGTTGGCATATTTTTGTTTGGTGACGAGCCAAGTATCGTCAGTGAGCAGCCAAAAGCCGCCAAGATTGGAACGGAGGATAAAGCCTGCAGCTCCGGCGGCAATGTTGGTGGCTTGTACGGCGATCACGTTGCGTCCTTTACGCAGGTGTTTGGCGAGGTCAAACTTTACCGGAGTCGCCCAATTTTTACTTTCGATAACGCGGCGGCCATTGATGAACAGAATGAATTCGTTGTCGCAAGTGGCGATGCTTGGTACGGACCTGAGGGCTTTTTCTAAATTAATGGTTTTTCGCAGGTAAATGGTTTCTAAGGGAGCAAACGTTGCGGCGTCAGGTTGGGCCCAAATCCAAACCGGAGTTGGCGGTTTGCCGGCGGTTGGCGGTTTCGATTTTGGTGCGTGTTCGGCGAGGATGCTATTAACTGCGCCTATTTGTCCTCCTTGCTTGCGCCCGTCCAAGCGTTGAAAAGCTCGGCTATTTTGCCATTGTCCGCTGAGACTAGAGAGCGCATCCACAAATTGTTCGGCCAGCATTCGCTTGGGAAGGGGGCCGCGGAATACGTAAGCGCCTTCTGCAGTTTCGTGTGAGGGAAGTTGATATGCGCGGCTGGTACAAATGAGACGCAGAGTGTGTTTGAGGTTGTGTTTGCTTGCAGTCAGATCTCTAGCGAGCCAGTCTAGTAGGTCAGCATTCCACGCGGGTTGATCGAGATCATCAAGAGGTTCTACTAATCCGCGTCCCATGAGCCGGGCCCAGAGCCGGTTGATAATGACTCGTCGCAGTCGTCCATTAGGCTCTGCAGTCATTAGTTTGGCCAATTGTTGTAGCCTTTGCTGGGTTGGCGCCTTGGCATCGATGCTTCCTAACTCGGGGAAGATAAAGCGCGTCTGAGCCGTTTTACCGGTAGGTTTGTCGCAGCGGTGTAGTTCGAGGCTGTTGTCGGCAAAGATCGCTGCGAGCGAGTAAGCGTCTTCCAACTTCCAGTAGTTTACGAAACTGTTGTGGCAAGAGGCGCACTTTAGGTTGGTGCCCATGAATACCTGCGCGACATTTTGGGCGGCTTGCATTTCACGGCGTTGACTGGCATTCACCGCACCGCGCCATTTGATGCCCTTCACAAAGCCGGCTGCGTCGCCCTTACCGCTGACCAGTTCACGCACGAATTGGTCGTACGGTAGGTTGGTGTATAGTGAGCGGTACAGCCAAGCGGTTATCTGCGCGCGACCATTGTCGATAAAACCGGGGCCGAAATAAGCATTGCGAAGGTGATCATTCCAAAAGCTCATCCAATGGTCGGCATACGCGCGATTGTCCTGAAGTAGGCGATCGACGAGGGTGGCGCGTTTGTCAGGTGAATCGTTGGCTACGAATTTTTTAAGTTCATCTACCGGCGGCAACAGTCCCACGAGATCCAGCCACACGCGCCGGGCGAAGGTGTGATCATCAACCAGTTTGCCCGGCTTGATTTTGTGTTTCTGAAAATAACCGGCCAAAAGTCGATCCACGGGGTTGCCCAGACCGGCCGGCAGGGCAACCTGGCGCGGAGCTAGGGGCGCGCGTCGCCATTGGGCAAAGTTATAACCTTCAGGCCATGAGATTCCTTCATCAATCCACTGTTTAATCAGCGCAATCTCGGTTGGTTTGAGTGGTTCGCCTTCAGATGGCATTCGCTCTTCAGGATCTTTGGAAGTAATGAGCTTAAACAAAAGACTACTTGCGCTATCACCAGGTTTAGATGCATCCAGTAGAGTGGTTCGGGTATTGATGGAAAACCCCCCCTTGGCCTCATGCCCGGAATGACAGCGGGAACATTTGTTTTTTAAGAGAGGCTGAATGTCCTTCTTGAAATCAACGGCGCCTGCGGAAAATAGTACACTGATAAAAATGATAACCAGATAAGGATGCACAACGGGAAGGATAAGGTATCGGAGCTAAATGTCAGGTTCAATTATTCTCAATTGGTTTGGAAGATCGTAAAAGGGGCTTTAGCGCCCAGACCACGATAACTAAAGCTATTGAGCCCAGAGAGGCCTGCCATTTGTACTGTAATGTTGATATTAGCATCCAAAGAGAGAGTCCCAAAAATAAGATGGGAGGGAGCGGGTAAAGAGGCGTGCGAAATGGCCTATTAGTATCTGGCTCACGTTGACGCAGAATCATAACACCAGCTATTGCACTCGCCATAATGATGGTTGTCGGTATGCCGATTAAAACCAGCACACTATCGGCATTATTGTGAGAGTTGGCTGCCCAGACAAAAATAATGGTAAGACCAGCCTGAATGAGAAGGGCAGTAGTCGGAGCTTTGCGAGCGTTGGTTTTGGATAAGGGAAGGGGTAATTGTCCATCTTTTGCCATGGTTGCGAGGAGTCGTGCGCCTATCATTAGTATGGTGCTGGTGGAGGAAATTAGCACGACGATGATCATGCAATTGAACCAGATACTCACGTTGCCGCTAAAGAGAATCTTTGCCGCGTTGAGTCCAATGCTTTTAATTTCTCCTTTCATTAATGTAACGGGTTGAGCGCGAAGGAACACGATATTAAGTAACAGGTAGAGGCAGGTCACAAAAGCGGTGCCCGCCACTAATGAACGGGGGAGGTTTTTTTGTGGATTACGTAAATCTCCCGCTATCCAAGTGGCCGTTTCCCACCCTAGATA
>CACDBG010000081.1 GCA_902551155.1 uncultured Verrucomicrobiota bacterium
CGATTTAATGGGTTTCCGAAATCCCTTCAGACATAACCTCTGCAGCCTGACATCCTTGAGTTTGGCAACACGAATAAGCGCTGCTGAAAATTCCTCCGGATTACGCCGGCTTGCGATCGTGACACAAAGACGCTCAATCAAGGCATCTAGATGGACTGCATCTTCTTCTTTATCCAGCAAAGCCAAGAGCATCCTCCCTGCCCTGCCTCCAAGTGAACTTAGGATGGCATCGGCAAGCCATTCATCATCGCCGTACCGAATCACCAGATGGGCCAAGGCGACAGTTGCACGAGGATCAGCACTTTCACCCAGGCTCAACGCCAGCTGTAACCGTACCATTTCGGATTTGTCATCCACCATTTCCAAAACGCCCTGAAGAAGGTTTTCATTCGAGCTAAACCGCTTCTCAGCTAAACGCAGTGCATGACGACGAACTCCAGCCTCAGAAGAATTCAAAGCGAAGAAAACCATTTCAGCACTCAACTGACCTAAACCATCCAGAGTATATAATGCGTTGATCGCCTCGGTCCCATCTTGAGGCTCCTTTACCCACTTCACCAAAGTATCTAGGGTGGCCTTATCGGTTTGCCCACGTTCCACAAGCAATCGGCGCGCGGTTTGCCGGCGCCAAAAACGGTGACTGCCAACTTCCCGGGCCAGTTCGAGCGAACCCAACCGTGCCATGTCAAAAGATGGGTGCCCCTCAGGCATCCCATCATGAACCAAGCGCCAGAGACGCCCATGATTCTCGCCATCCTTTAAACCGTATTGTTGCTGAAGATAACGCGGGATAGCAGAATAATCCTCAATAATTTCGCGGTAATAATCAGCAATCCACACGCCTCCGGCCGGGCCATGGGCGAGCTTAATCGGGTGAAACCAAATATCACTTGAAGGAAGAAATTCTGATTTCCCCTCATCTGGGTGACGAGAAAGATTCAACTTTGCTCCATCACGTTCAACAATTGCCCGATGAACAAAATTCTGGGCTGGGGCACAGGCCAGCAAGTGTCCATGCAAACCGGGAATGGCATTATCCTGATAAATCAAGGGAGAACAGGCCGAGGTAAAATAGCCATTGGGAGTAGATTCTGCAGCCCCGTACCGGTCACGATAATATTTATTAAACCCCGGATCAGCCGCACGTTTCTCACGCCAAGGATGAGGACGACTTATCGGATATGTGCGCTGATAGTTTGCCGCATTGCGTTCGGTAACCCGAATAGCCGCATCAGGGTTGCGGGCAAGGTATCGCCATGGTAGTGGTGCAACCTGAATAGCCGGTGTGCCCGTTGAAATGGTGAAACGATCCCCTTCAGCATTAAAAGCAAACCCAAAGGTACCGGTTCCTCCACTGATTGGCTCAATAGCTGACCCATCAGCCTTAAAACGGAAATCAATTGGCGGTAAATCAACCAGTTTATCGAGTTTTGGCCCCGTGATGCGTCCCCCGCGACCGCGCGCCACATAAATCCAGTTATCCAAACCCCATTGAGGGCTATTCATGCGACGCTCAATGATGACATCGTTAAATCCGGTAAAAAGTTTCTCTCGCACCTCGGCTTTGCCGTCGCCATCGGGGTCGGCTAGGAAAACGATATCCGGCGCGCATATAACAATCACCCCACCTCTTGCCGGACAAATTCCAAAGCAAGGAGGCAGACGATCTGCCCACACATTAGCCTTATCCATCCGCCCATCACCATCAGTGTCGATGAGCTGCTTAACTGTGCCATATTGCCCGGCCTGCGCCTTCCGTATTGCCTCCTCATCAGCCGACAACCTACGCACTACCTTGTCGAGTTTGCCTGTCTTGTTGAGCTTCTCAATATCATATTGTCCCTCCAAATTATAACCATGCAACTCGCATACAAAGAGCCTTCCCCTCTCGTCCCAACACATCCCTGAGGGCTGACGGATCAATGGCTCTGCGGCTATCAATTCCAGCTGAAACCCTTTCGGAAATTTGAACTGCTTAATGCTCTCCTCTGGTGATAGTGGCTTTGGTGCATCATCAGGCTTAATAATTTGACCGGAAGAAAAAGGCACCAAATAAACGAAAAAGAAAACCCACAGAAAATTTTTCATCAAAATGTATTTTCAATAATTATTTGATCATGCACGGTAAAGTAATCTTCCTAAAGTTCTGAAAGCACTTCAGATGTTGTTTTCAGGCGTGCAAATTTGGGCTGCCAAATCTTGAAGCAAGCTTCGTGCAACTCAGGCCAAGGAGACGCGCAACCATCAGTCATAGCTGTTACCCGATAATTACGTTGCGTAGCAGCAATTAGGGTAGAATTCACACATACATCAGTCGTAATACCGGTAATGAATAAATGTGAAATATCCTGACTACGCAGCGCAAGATCCAAAGGCGTACCATAAAATTTATCGTAAGTATGACCACGAATAATTAATTCTTCCGGACGCGGCTGCAACGCAGCAATAGTATCGGCTGATTCAACATCCTCACCAGCGTTGTGGCCAATGAGGCAGTTGCTGGATTTACTACCAAAACCTGGATTACCTTCAGACTCAAGATGTTCAATACCAAAGGGGTCACCCCGTAAGCACGGCACATTATCAGAGTAAACGAACTCAGTAAAAACCACGGGTGAACCCGCTGTGCGAAAAGCCTCAATAAGACTGGCAATATTGGGAATGATATCCCGCGCAGCCGCTACTTCCAGTGAGGCGCCCTCATCGACAAACCCGTGCTGCATATCAATAATTAATAATGCTGTTTTACCCTCAACATAGCGGTGAGCATCGTCTATCACTTTGAGTTTAGCCTCCATAATGGCGTCGTGATCGCTCATGGAGACAGAGCTTACGGACTCAACTCCCATGAGAAAGACAAAAAAGGCGTTTTGTTCTGGCGAAACTAACTGATTACAGATTGAATTGGCTCTTACGATTTATCCCATGAAAGACCAAACTCTCTCACGACGTAACCTAATGAAATTGGCCGGCGGAGCGGCAGTAACCGCCGCCCTCTCCACACAAGCAGCCAACGCCAAAAGAGGCGTTAAAAAAGGTAGAATCAATCAGTCGGTTGTGCACTGGTGCTGGGGTGAGCGAGGCTGGGAAATCGAAGACACCGCCAAAGCCGCCAAGGAATTAGGTTGTAAAAGCGTAGAACTCATAGCGCCAGAGCACTGGCCGGTCCTGAAGAAACATGGCCTTACCTGTGCCATTGCCCCCAACGGA
>CACDBG010000082.1 GCA_902551155.1 uncultured Verrucomicrobiota bacterium
ACCCCTTGCTACTTTTCGTCAGCTGTTTTCTGTACAACTTGTTGAGGTGAAGAATGTCTGATTCCGGATCCACCCGAAAAAACTTTTCTTTTTTCATGGTGGTCCATTTGAAGTCCATCTTTCTGTATTTTTTTGAGTCCTTGATCTTCAGTTCACTGATGAGGAATTTTTTCAGTTCTACCGGCAAACCATTGGATGGAATAAGTGGCAGCTCTTTTGCTGTTAGTGGTTTTGTTCTGTATGTTTTGTCTGCAATAGAAAGATACTTTTTAAAATCCACTCCTGCTTTGGTTTGTGCCTTTTGTATTGCTTTCACCAACGGAGGATGAAGTTGTATCTCCATTTTTTTAACATCCAAATTGAGTTCGACGTCAAAATCCGGATGCATATCAATCTCCAATCTTGCAAGTGACCGATGCGGTTCAGGTTCCATCATACCATTCCAACCTCCGCCTTGAATCAGTCTATTATTGCGATAGAAATAAAAACCCTGTCTGCTATTGGCTCCTCCGGGCAGTTGATATTCTGGGGCTTTAGAATTTGGAGGCCATATATGTCCTATTATTGATAGCTTGTTGGAAAACTCACCTGCTAATGAAAACTTCTCGGGATAATCCTTATGTCCGGTTTTATTATAACCAAAGGGATCAAGAGACTTTAGGAGTAAGGGTAGGCCTTCCAAACTTGAATCTCCGTCAAAAATATCGATTTCAATATTAATCTTTCTTGCTTTACCGCCAAGGAAACGATGGAAGGCCAGTGAGAGATATTTTCTGAGTCGTTCCAATAGTTTTTGTGCATGCTCCTCAGGATCAGAAAAATTATTGCCGACTCGGTATAGATTTACCCAGCGGACCAGAGTTCCGGATTTCTTCCATGATTGGTCTTGGGAAAAGTCAGTGATTGTCCTCTTACATTCACTATTATTTAGAATTGAAGTTTCAAAACCGTTTGAGATTCCGTCCACCTCCCAAGCCCTGCCATGATCTTTTCCTGATTTACGGGTGATAACTTCAAGTTCTTTAGCCTGACTCAAGGAGGCCAGTTTTAAACCTAGGCCAAACTTGCCCAGACGTTCCATATCATTGTCAATGTCTGCACCAAACCGCATCGCCTCCCGAAGTTTTTTTCCATCCATCCCCGTTCCATTATCCCATATGATCAGATCAAGAGGCTTGTCTTTTTGAAGAACAAATCGAACAAGTATTTTTGTGGCTTTAGCGTCAATCGAATTATCTATCAAGTCAGCCACAGCCGCTTCAAAACTGTAACCAATGGATCGAAGTGCATTGTCCAGCTTCTTGAAGTTCGGCGGTGTCTTTTCCTTTTTACGGTTTCTGATCATCTCTTTAATATACAGAATTTGTCATTTCGATGATTTTACAGCTACCTTTATCTCGCTCTAGTATCCACTATGTCGGCTTCATTAAGGTGGAAACTTACATTTACGACCTTTGAAATTCTTTTCCTAGGTTTTAAGTTATCGGCAGGGTTCTTAATTATTAATATTTCCCTCAGGGACTCGTCACCAACATTTTTAACAATCGCCAAATAAAATAAATTTTTGTGTAAATGCGCCATTTCCCATTCTTTACTTGTGAAAAGTATCCCGCCTTTATTGCCGTCCAAACCTTTGACTTCAACATATGCTTTTTGACTATTGCCATTAATCTCAAAATCATAGCCACAACCACGATCACGCATATCTTTAAGTTCACCTTGAATTGGGGTTGAATATTTTTTTTGATATTGAATGTAAAATTCTTCAGCTTTTTTGCCGGTTATACCCCTCTGCGGGCTGTATTTAACCTCCGGTTTTTCTCGGCCAACTAAATCGATTTCTTCTACAAGCTTATCAAGCCCTTCTACACTTTCTGATCCCTTATTTGCCAGGATTTCAATAACAACATGCCGCAATTCAAATTCTGTAGAATTTTCGAACTTTTCGATTACCTCCCTATTAACCGGAGAGAAGGATCGTTTTTTCCAACCCTCCCGGTAAGGGAATAAAACATCAAAATCATCCCTTCGATTTTGTACTGTACGAGAAGGAACACCTAGAGCTTTCCCGATTTCTTTGAAGGCCTTTGTTTGTGTTTGATAACCTAATTCGGAAAGCGCTTTTCGATCAAATTTAGCCAAATAAAAACATATAATTAACAAATGGATCTTGTTATATTGCTCCGTGGCTTTTGCGTGCGACATCTTCGGCTGCGAGGATTGTCCTTCCATCGCTAGTTCGACTTGCTTCTTGTGAGATTCGTTGAGGTAAAAAGGCATTTATAGTGGCTGGACAAAATCTACTCTAGCCCATCTTCATTATCTTTTCCATCGCTCCCTTTTTGTTTAGGAACTTCTAGATACTCACTTAATGATTCATAAAGCTGACTGAAATCTTTGTTGTACGTCCGTAAAGTCGGCCCCGTTGGTGGGTATCCTCGCTTCTCCCATTCCCGCTTCAGCCATTCCGGGGTATTCCGAGGCTCCGAGGATTCCCGTCCTAGCCCCTGTGATAAGTGTTCTCGTTTCCCCTCTTCTTTTTTGTCCGCCATTTTTATACAACCCAATGGTACACCCCTCGTCAAGGCAGGTAATTATTTAAACTATCACGAATGGCTCCGGTCATTGGGGAGGTGGGAGTTATTTTATTGGGGTTACCTAAACCGGAAAAAAGAATTCTTATATTTCGGATTTTGTGTGGGATCGACGGCTGTCGGAGAACTCTTCATTATCTTGTTATATTGCTCCGTGACTTCGGCGTGCGACTGCCTCGGCTGCGAGGATTGTCCTTCCATCCTCGCTTTTACTAGCTGCTTGTGTGATTCGTTTAAATAGAATGGTGGCATACAGTTTTACCGTACCATTTGCGTCAATATGTCTGGAGTTCATGTCCATTTGAGCAACGTCCGAACTAATTCTGAATAGAATTATTTAGGAAAAAATGAGCTATATAAAATTAACTTCATTTGAAGACGGTAGTGTCAGCGACATGGATATATACGTGAATATAAAATGGATACGATCAATTGAGCGCAGTATATTGCACGGGGAGGAGGTAGGAACTCGTGTCGTATTTTATGGAACAGATTTAAGAAGCAAGGATAACCCTATTTGGGTTGCAGAAACGCCTCACCAAATTGTCGGTATGATTGAAAAAATGGAGTAAATTACTTCCTTG
>CACDBG010000083.1 GCA_902551155.1 uncultured Verrucomicrobiota bacterium
AAACCTTGTCTAACCAGATAATTTATATAAGCCGGCTGAAGAGTAACTTTCGAAGCCGCAGTGACACCTCCAAGCCCGCCACCGCCAGGCCCACCGCTGCCGGGCCCACCGCTGCCGGGCCCGCCCATACCGGGCTCAGAATTACCACCACCCATGCCCGAGCCACCCATACCGGGCTCAGAATTACCACCACCCATGCCGGCAACAGTAGTGGATGAAGATTCACCAGCCGGGGTTACCTCCATTGTTCGCACCACGTAAAATGTCTTTGTTTTAGCAAAACCTGAGAGGGTTTTAGCAACACCATCACTTAGACATCGGAACTTAACCCTATACGGTCGCACCACTGAAATACTATTTGTGTATGTTTCCCGTGTATTCAAATAATTTGATGTCATCGCTGCCTTACGATCTTGTTGAGTCACAGGCCTTCGTTGAAGCAATTCCAAAGACTGAATTCTACTTTGAAATAATACATCCGATATCTGTTTAACGTCTTCTAATTGTACCTGCAGCTCCGGAATTTTATCAGTGGTAATCTCTACAACATCCAGCAAAGGAGCAAAAGTAAAACTAAAGTTGAGGTCGGCACGCTTAATCAGATCATTAGGCACCTTGACCATGTTGTTCGTCGCCTTACGGTTCAACAACACAATCGTTTGGGTGAGATAATTCAGGAATTCATTGCTACTCATCGCTGGCAACGGATTATCTGTGAATACTTTTCCTGCTTGTGAAGTAAAGCTATCATATTCATCTGCAATCTCACCCAGAACCCCAACATTATCGACATGAACCTTCACCTGTGCATTTTTCACTTCGTCTCGCTTCCCCATTTGCTCCTTGTACTCATCATTAGCGGTTGTTTTTTTTACTTCCGTCTTGCCCTTAAAAAGAACTCCGCCCACCACAAAGCCGATAGCCAAAAAAAGGCCAACAATCACGAGCACATGACGCTTCAACAAAAATATGATCGCTTTTTTATCCACTAGTCCAACTCCGGATCTTTCATGATAATAGGCGAAGTGAGTTTAAGCTGTAACACAAAATCAAACCACTTCACATTTGAATCAATATTGAAATCACCGGCCGTCATCTTCGTATCAGTTTCCGAATTACTAAACATTTCATGTTCCCGAAACAGTTTCTCCAACAACTGTGAATACTCCCGATTCAGAGTCTCTCGTGGCTTGGGATTCACAATATTTTTTGCCCTAAGCTTTAAATAAATTGTATCTATTGGCTCCAACGATGCCGTTGATACAGCCTGCCCTCCGGAACCACCCCCCATTCCGGACTCAGGATTACCACCACCCATGCCTCCTCCAGGAGGAGGCCCACCCATGCCTCCTCCAGGAGGAGGCCCACCCATGCCGGACTCGGGATTACCACCACCCATGCCCGAGCCTCCCATGCCCGAGCCACCCGAGCCGGCAACCGTAATAGTAGGCATATTAGGGCCAAGGGACTGAATCCAAACAGCAGTTTGAACATTGGTAACATTTCCGGGTTTTGCTCCGTTCTTAACTTCATACTGAGCAATCAATTCATCAACCCTATTGGTAATAGCTGCCAATTCGTTCGGCTGGGTTACGATATACACTCCAGGCTCTACCTTTGAAAGCACCCCTTGAATACCATTAATGAGATTAATCCAGTAATAACGGCTCTCCAAAGCCCGTTCCATTTTTGCTGAGGATTCCTTCGCTTTCCCAAGCCTTATGGTTCCATCAGATATTTGACCAGACAACGAAGCAACTTGTGAAAACTCTTTCTTTATCTCCTCCGCAGCAGAACTCTGGGTACTTGCTATTTTAATATTAGTAATCGCCTGCGCAAAGAAAACTAATCCTACACAAAATACGGCCGCAACAACGTATAAACTACGTTTCTCAATTTGAAGGCTAATCCGCTCGTGTTTGGGGAGTAGATTAAATTCAGTCAGGCCTACTGTCGTCATCCTCAAACCCAAACCTGACAATTCTCCCAACCAGTGAGCATTCGTCGACAGCGTTTGCTTATCTACCCCCTGACCCACCTCGATATTTCGAAAAGGATTGAAAAACTCAATCGGAAGATTGAATTTTTCCATGAAAAATTCCGCGGTATAGATTAAGGAGGACCCGCCACCTGCAAGGTAAATCTGCTGTGGTGTTTGCCCTCCTTGTTGTGAACGATAATATTGGATGGTTTGGGACACCTGCTGATGTAGCCGAGTCATCACATTTCTAGCGGTGCGCACTAAAATGGCCTGATAAGCGTCCGTAGGCTCCTCCATATTGGTCATGTGTACATACCCATAAGCCTTCTTATATTCCTCAGCTTGAGCCCAATCTAAGCCAGATTCCTTGGCAAACTCCTGGGTGATGGAATTAGCGCCAAAGTTTACACTACGAATAAAAAACCCATCCCCCTCAATAAAGATTACGTTTGTAGTTTTTGAGCCGATATCTAGAAGCATTGAGCATCCTTGGACTTCAGCATAATTATGCATATACGCATTTCGCAATGCAGCAGGAGCACCGTCCATTACTGAGAGTATTATCCCCAAATCATTACATGCAGTAGTGAGGCTTTCGACCACCTCCTCCTTTAGCGCCATCAGCATAACGTCGAGTTCGCCAGTGTCCGCAGTGCCCATTATCTCGTAGCCCCACTCCATTTCATCCAATGGAAAGGGGACCTGTGACGCCGCTTCATACTGTACAATTTGTCCGACTTTTGACCCTTCCACCGCTGGAGTCCTAAGAAACTTCGTAAAACACTGAAAGCTAGGAGCGCATATATTCGCCTGCATTCCCTTCGGCCGAATCTCGTTTCGATCAAATAACTCCTGCAGTTTCTCTTTTAACAAATCCGTTCGGTCCGCCTCCTCCAAACCTCTTAGCTCCAGAGACACGACTTCGTAATGGGCTAAAATTAGAGTTCCATTTTCCTGAGGCTCAAACAGAGCTACCTTCAGATTTGACGCCCCGGC
>CACDBG010000084.1 GCA_902551155.1 uncultured Verrucomicrobiota bacterium
AGCTAACAAAGCCATTAGGGTATTACGTGCATTAAGGTGCCGATCACGATCTTGAAGATCATCATGGGTTAACAAGACCTGAGCTACCTGAATATTATGCGCGGCAAAAAGTTCGTTATAAATAGCCATCAGTTTCGACTGACCCACCGCCGCACATGCTTGTAATTCTTCCAACCGCGTGGGGCGCTTATCATAGCCCAGAGCCTCCATTCCCGCACCCACTGCCCCTGAGGACACTAACACCACCTCACGCCCCCCCTTACGAATTTTAGCTACTTGCACTAAAATCTGCTTAATGCGCGCGCAAGCCAAACGGTTATGGCGGTCAGTTAAGACTCCCGTCCCCAATTTAACCACCACCAACTTAGCATTTTTAATTAGCTTAGCTCGCACACAACCTTACTAACAGAAACATGATGGCACCGTCGAGCATTGACGGCATTAACCACCCGATGCACTCTACGCACATGCGCAAGGAATCGCTGAAATTTTTGGAAGAACTTGTCAACACACCCAGTCCAACCAGTTATGAAACACGAGGACAACGCGTTTGGCTCAATTATGTTTCCCAATTCGCCGACGAGACCAATCACGACGAATACGGAAACTGCGTTGCCACACTAAACAAGGGAGGGGGCCCTCGGATTATGCTTGCCGGCCATGCCGATGAAATTGCGCTCTCAGTTAATTACATAGACAACGATGGTTACATATGGGTCAAACGCATGGGCGGTGTTGACGCGATCGTAAGCAAAGCGCAACGCGTTACAGTACATACACATAAAGGCCCAGTCATAGGTGTTATAGGTAATCCACCGCCGCATATGCAACGTGTAGAGGGTGAAACTAAGGCGCCCAAAATAACTGATTTATTCATAGATATCGGCTGCAACTCCCGCAAATCCGCCGAAAAAAGAGTCCGTATAGGTGACCCCATTACGGTAAATCAAAATTTTGAAATCTTACATAAAGACATTGCAGTAGCTCGTGCCTTTGACAACCGAATTGGAACATGGGCTGTAGCTGAAGCTCTGCGCCTTTTAACCAACTCCAAAAAGTTAAACGCTGAAGTGTGCGCAGTATCCAACACAATGGAAGAAGTCGGTCTTTTTGGGGCAAGACAAATTGCCTATTCCCTCAAACCTGATACGGCACTGGTAGTCGATGTAACACATGCTACAGACTATCCTGGAATCAACAAACAAACCCATGGCGATATCAGGATGGGAAAAGGACCCACAATCACCCATGGAATCTGCAACCATCCCGAAGTAGTCAAGAGGATAGAACAAGTAGCAGATAAAGCAAAAATTTCGTTACAGCACGAGACTGTCAGCGCAACAAGCGGAACAGATACTGACGCTGTTTTCTGGACACGCGGAGGAATTCCCAGCGCTTTAATCAGCTTGCCTAACCGTTATATGCATTCCCCTGTCGAAGTCATAAACCTCAAAGATTTAGAACAAATACCGAAAATCATGGCAGGGTTTTCTGAGAGCCTAAAGAAAAACGAAACCTTTAAGGTTAAGATTTAACCCTAAAAATTTGCAGCATTCTTTGCGCCCGCAATTACCCCAACTATTCTAAGAAATACGCCCACCGCATAGCCTTTAGGATTATTTCTTTCCTCAATGGACTGATTCACTTTAATCACTTTATTTTTTCCCTTCTGACTTAAATCTAAGAAGGAAACCGAACCTATCTTTACGATTATATTGTCAATCTCAGGCAAATCAGACTCTGAGCTCTTTGGCTGCATTTTTTCCAACTCTGTCTTAAATTTTGGGACACCATCAGTAAGCCACAAGCCTTTTTGATTCTTTACGATATTGATTCGACTCACGTCAAACAGCACCTCTTTAAACCCTCTATCCGCCCCTTTAGGCACCTTAGAATATTCTAAACTCACTTCCTTGACCTCCACCAATGGCCCTCCGCCAAATTCAGACGGATTATTGATGATCCATCCTTTAATTCGAATAAAATCACCCAGGGACACATACATGTGATCGATACCTCCAAGCTTAGAGTTAAACCCATTGATTGTTATATCTCCAATCCTATTTTCCCGACTGCCATCATATGCCAAACGGACCTCATCAAGGCTTATCTGACCTAAATGACGCCCGCCCTTCTGTTCAAGAGCCTCTCCTTTAATATCGTGTAATTCGATATCCATATTCAAAATTGAATACTCAAACCCTCCCACATCGACACGCCAACCGTTATCAAACATTAGTTGTTCAAGTCTATCAGGCACTGCTTTCTTTAGGTAAAAATCCAGCGACACCAATCCAATTGAAACTAACACTATCAGCAAGCCGCACCCCTTAAGCACCCTGCGACGCCAATTGGATTTACCATCCTCAATACCTGACTTTTTACTCATAATTGAATGTCCTCTGGCCGAACTTGCAAACATTCGTCCTGATCTTCCCATATGACCAAAGGAAAATCATCTAATAGCAAAGGGGCTAATGTAGACCCTAAGTACGAAAGCTGAGTCTCACTTTTCTGCGCAGCTTGCTCAAAGGCATGCTCATATTGATCTTGCGATTTACGTTGCCCCTCTCCCCAATGGGCTACTGCATGAATAGGCGCATAGCTCTCTGCCCATTGAGATAGTTTTTCCGCCAACTGCTGGTTTTTGATTTGATCAAGTGCCACCATTTGCTGACCGCAATGCACACAAACAAGACCTTTCTCCAATAGATCACGCGTGACCATTGGCACAATAGGCGCCCGGCAACAGTCAGCTGAGCAAAAATCCGGTGGTACATTTACCAAACGCTGATGCCAAATTTGCCTGTCTAATCCCACCATCGCAGCTAATCGATATGAGGCCACCAATGGGTGAGACATGCGCCACAGATTGCCCTGTAATTGCGCCAGACTCTGGGCCATCCAACGTGCTAGAGCAAGGTCATCAAATCCCTGAAATAA
>CACDBG010000085.1 GCA_902551155.1 uncultured Verrucomicrobiota bacterium
AACGGCCAGGTTATTTTATATGCCGATGAAATAACCAAAAGCATCAAAGAATTTATGGCCGTATCTAAATACCGACGCGAAAAACAGATAAAGCATAATAAAGATAACAATATTACTCCACGAAGTGTTTCACGAGCTGTTGAAGAAAGTTTAGGCAACCGTCAGGATGCAACGAATAAAGCCACCATGTTGTTGAGGGATACTGGAAAAGAATTTGATGTTACTGAAACCATCCGGGAATTCGAACAGGAAATGCTGGAGGCAGCTGAGAATCTAGAATTTGAAAAGGCAGCGCATTTACGAGACCAAATAAAGATGCTCAAGAAAGCTGAGGAAAATTAATTCCAGGAGATATCTTCAGGGCCATCAGCCATCAGCCGGTGCACCCCGCCCTTCTGAATCATCACTTCCCTCCAAAGTTTTTCAGGCTGAATTGAAAATACATGATCAATATTAGCCTCATGGGTTAACCAGGCATTCCGTTTCATTTCATCTTCCAACTGTCCCGGCCCCCATCCTGAATAGCCGGCAAACACCCTAATCTGCTTCGTGGCCGAATAAGATGCGCCCAATTCCACCAATTCATCCATCGAATGCTCCAGACTGAGGTTAGGCATTACGTTGGCATCAGGCAAAAATCCGTCACTATGTAAAAAACTCATGGCCTGGGATTGCACCGGCCCTCCAATGGATAAATTCTGTTCATTTATTTTCTCCGGAAAATCCTCTAGAACCATTTCACCAACGGTTTTACCAGTACACCTATTAAGCACTAACCCGAAAGCCCCCTCAGAACTGTGTTGGCAAAGCAGGACTACGGATCGACCAAAGAAGGAGCCCGCTAAATCGCCCCCGTCAATCAGCAGCTTACCCTTTAGCGAACGAAATACTTCTCCCATAGCAAATCGGCGACTATTGATGGAACAAATCCGTTTTTATCCCAAAAGTTCCTTTGCGGCTGAGACAACCCCTTCAACATTAAGGCCGAATTTATCATACAACTGATCAGCCTTATAGGCGGACTGCCCAAACTCTCCGGCGATACCCAATGTCTTAATGGAATGGGATATTCCGGCATTAGATAGCCCATGACTTAACTGAGCCCCCATGCCGCCAATAATCTGGTGATCCTCTATCGTTACCAACTTGCCAGACGCCGCTTTAACTGCCCCTCCTATGGTTTCAATATCCACGTGATTAACAAAAGGGTTATTAATTACAGTCGCTTTCACTCCTTCTTCAGCAAGCTGTTTACCTGCTTCAATCACACGATTTAATAGCACCCCACTTCCTACCAGTACTATTTCATTACCTTCTTGAAGAACCTGCGCTTTACCCCATTGATAACTGGGATTCTCCACCCAACTAAGTGGATAATTTTCACGACCCACAAAGAAAATATAGCTTTCTCCATCCTTGCCTGCTGAACGATCCGCTTCAAATCGCTTGATCGCCTGATACATGAATTCCTCAGCCTCATCAGGGCAGGAAGGAACAATCACAGTAGTGTGCGGAATTGCACTCACTGCAGCCAAATAGGTTGTAGCCTGATGGCTTGCCCCATCGGCTGCATCTTGAAAACCAACATGGCTGAACATCGCAATCACTGGCCCTTGACTCAGTGCGGCCATAGTGAGCGGTAAATTGCCCTTAGTGATGCCGAATTGGCCAAAGGTATCCACAATAGGCACAAACCCTACCTTGCTCATTCCTGCACCCGTACTGACCATGTTAGCCTCGGCAATACCCACCTCGATAAAACGCCCTGCTACGGCCTTCTGAAAAGCTGAAACACCCGTTGAACCTTGCACATCTGAGGATATTGAAAAAACAGGTGCACCTTCCTGCGCAGCGCGGATAGCCCCCTTGGCAAGACCTGCCTGCACCTTGCTCTTCTCTATTGCAGGAGCAGCGCTCGGTTCAGCTGAAGCTTTGGCTTCTTCAGCCTGTTTCCAAGCTTCATTAAGCTCTTTAGCCCAGGTCAAAAATTCCTCAGGCGCTTCATTGGATCCATATATTTCATGAACCCAATCAATTATCTTTTCGGCATTTTTGAGCGGAAACCCATGCCCTCCAGCGGAGTTCTCCTCAGTAGCTGCAATCCCCTTACCTTTGATGGTCTTTACCCAGAGACATACCGGTTTATTGTGATTAGCCTTGACCTCTGCGATCCCCTTTTCAATAGCCGTATATACCGCCTGCAAATCGTGGCCGTCCTCAACCTGAATCACGTTCCAGCCCAAATCATCAATTGCCTCAAAACTGGGCTGCATAGAAAAGCTATCGTGCGTGATACGCCCTGAAAGTTTGGTGTCATTATCTGACAAAATCAGAACAAAGGGATTCACGTGTCCTTTGGCGGCCAATCCGGGAATGGCGGCCACTGATTCCTTTGCCTCACCTTCCATCATTGCTCCATCTGAAATCGTGCAAATTGTTACCCGATCATTACCGGCAAATTTGTCGCCAATCGCCAAACCTTGAGCCTGGGGGAGCCCTGAGCCCAAGGGCCCATTGCTAATGAGGATTCCTTCGGGGTTAAGATGGCTTTCACCGTGACCGGTAAGTTTACTCTCAATACTACGAAACCCTCTTAATGAATCGTAGGTAAGCCCATCAAAGCCGTAATTAGCACGCAAGGCATATACTCCATTCTCGGTGTGACCTGCATCATTAATGAAGTTAAAGGCCTCATGCCACTGACACCCTTCTGTGGCAAACATAATACCATGGGTGGCGGCCATAATTTCAGCAAAAGCGGCGGGCCCACCCCAGTGACAGGCTGCCCCTCCAACTACGGCATGAACATTCATCAGAGCCACTGCCGCGCGTGTCGCGTTGGGATCCGCCAAGGTAACGGACTGGCCGCCTGAATC
>CACDBG010000086.1 GCA_902551155.1 uncultured Verrucomicrobiota bacterium
TCGGGTGCGATCGGGATTTGCCAGGTTTTATGGTAATTATAATTTGAAAGATGATTCAATGTGAGCTGGCTGGCTTCTTGGGGGAGATTCTGTTTGAACATGCCATCAAGAGTAAAGTAAGCGGTATCTGGTGTGTAACCGAAGGAATGATCGACTTTAGTCTTAAATTTTTCCATTGATTCTTTTGCCATGGCTAAGGGAAAAAATTCTCCATAAAATCCTTTTTCTTTATCAAGTGCCCAAGATTTAACCATGGCTTTTGCGTAATCATTTGGAAAGAACGGTGATCGCATTGCCCAAAACCCGGTAGTCATTATCATTCTATTTTTTGGACCGGCAAAATAGTTGGAAATACCGTTTTGTTCCCAACGCTGTTTGAACATTAAGTCAATGTGTTCGGGATCCCGGCGAATCATTTTTTTCCAGAGCTTAATATCTGGGTTATTTCCCGTTAATTCAGCTATTTTTTCCAAAGTTTCAGCAACTTCAAATTCGTTCATGGCAAAACCTGAAAGGCGTTTTTTAAACAGTTTTGAAAAGTGACCCTCATAACAATCTTTCAGGAATTCAATGTCTCCGGTGTGTTCATAAATTTGCCAAGCTCCTAGGACGTGTTCTGAGGTTTCTGCACCATAGGCGCCTGAATGCCATGACACACCTTTGTTATCAGATATCATTCTCAGACCATTGGGCAGTTCTCGGTAGCGATTATTTTTTGTGAGGTGCTTCCAAGTGAGCACGTTTCCGTATGCGTACCTGGGTTTATTGTTTGTCCATGCCCCTACTTTAATCTGAAAGGTGGCGTCGTATCGGTGTATACCGAGAAAATTATTTACGGCAGTTTGAGTGTGGTTTTCCTGTTCCCAACCTTTACCTACTTCGATGTAGTACATTAGGTAGAGAGCCCAAAGGTAATAGTAGATATCAACAAACTTTTTGTCGGGGCAACGAAACCAGGGAATTTCATCATTAAGTTGTTGGTTGATCAGCAGTGTTTTAGCTTTTAACCAGCCCGAGTGCCGGTGGGAAATTTCACGTGAATCTTGCGATGCCTTTTTAGGGTCATCATTCATGGCCCATGAAACAACTGTTCCACTTTTGTCGCATGGAACAGAAAAGGAGTAATGTTGAATTCCTTTATTATCCCGCCGGGTGGTTAATGTTTTTTCAAAAGAACGGGAACAACTTAATGCTGTGGTCATGCCTGAGTAAACGCATAGACCAATACGTTCGTTTTGATTAGGGTCCGGCCGAGATTTTACGGTGCCTCCTTCGGTGATAGAAATCACATTGTCGCGAACGTTATATTGAATCGATGCGGTGGATGTGACGCTGTTTCTGTGATAGAAACTGTGGCCGGAAAATATCAGTTTTATGGGTTTTGATGCGGTGATAATGGAGGCTGCTGAATCGTTGGCTGCTATAAATTTTTCCTCTCTGATTTTGACGCCACCTAGTTCGTATTCGCAGATTAGTTTGTCAGGGCGCCAACGCATGCTCTTTGGTTTGGGGTGCTTGTAAGTGGTGCCGTTGACAATGACGCTTCCATACAACACTCGAGTATCCTTGTAGAATTCCCATCCGTTATAGTCGTTTCCAACTCCGGTATGTTCGTTTCCCGGTAATTTGCTTTCAATTAAGCCAACACCGCGACTTCTAAGATCATGGTGGAAAGGGTGCGTGAGTCCAATAGTCTCATCTTCGATTAATCTCCAGCTGGCGTGGAAGCCACCTACATAGTAAGTTACATTACCCGCTAGAAATCCGTGTTTCCTGCCTTGGATTTCTTGTTCCAGACGCTTGCAGTAATCGACGAAAGCGGGTCTTTCGCTTGCTTCAATGAAGGGTAGGCATAAACACAATCCTAACAGGATAGCCTGAAAAGGCTTTATCATCAGATTTCCAGTTGCCGTTATTTTTTTTGCCTGCTAGTGGCGTTCTTAAGTTCAGGTTGAGGTCGGTTGTTATATTTTTTAACCTCTTTTTTAAGAACGCCGATTGCCTTGCGTAGTTGGGTATCTTTGCCGGCAGGTAACTCACCGGGTTTAGGCCAGAGGAGATAGTGGGGAACTGCGCCGTGCAATTCCATATCTTCTCCAGTATCCATTAGATACCAGCCTCGAAAGGGCATCCGCAGAAAACCCATGTCCATGATGCTGCGTCCACCAGTGCTGATAACGCCTCCGGCAGTGGGTACTCCTACAACCTTACCTCTCTTAAGGTGCTTGATCGCGTGGCTGAAAATTTCTGCGTTACTGTAGCTATTTTGATTGCATAGTACGACCACGGGCTTGTGCCATGAGGCGTAAACCTTTCGGTCTTGCGGATAGCCTTGGCCGCCACCTCTGGGAACAGTGATGGCGTGTTGCGGTTGTGTTAGAATAGTAAGCAAATGATCAGTGGTTGAGCCCCCGCCGTTTTCGCGTACATCGATGATGATTCCATCCTTGCCTGCGCCGACTGAATAAAGCTCTTCCTCAAAACGGAAGAAGCTCGTCATATTCATCCCGGCAATATGCATGTATCCCAATTTATCATCAGATAATTTGGATGCCTCAGCCCGGTTAAAATGTATCCACTTTTCATAAAGGCGACTGCGAGCTGAAGAGAAGGAGGTTGGGCGCAAGGTGACTTCACGAACTTGTTTTTTGCGGCGGTTGCCTGATTGTATCTTTAGGACTACATCTCGATCAGGTCGTCCTGTTAATAGTGAGGTTAAGTCAGATTCGAGACTTACTTTCTTTCCATCGATATGTGTAATGATTTCATTAACTTTAATCCGACTAGTTTCTCGGTC
>CACDBG010000087.1 GCA_902551155.1 uncultured Verrucomicrobiota bacterium
CTTTGAACGCCGAACTGAGGGACCCAAGCTACTGGAAGCAATGAAACAACCGCATATTGTTTTAGGGCTTTTAGCTGATCAAAATGCCGGCGAGGGCGGCCTTTGGCTACCTGTGTTTGACAGAGAAACATCAGTAAGCCCAGCTCCAGCCATTTTTGCAAAAAGATATAATTGCCGACTTTTTCATTCGGCATGCTTCCGCATCAAGCCTGGCCAATGGCAAATAGAACTCGGCAAAGAAATACCCGTCATAGAAAACGGCCTCAGACGATCCACTGAAAGTATAACAAGAGATATTATTTCTGCTCAGGAAAATGCGATCCGCCGTGATCCGGCAAATTGGTTCTGGGTGCATAATAGATGGAAACCAAGGCAAAAAGAACCGACAAATTAGAGTCAAATTGAATCCTGCGATGACATACTCAGATATCTGGATCAGAATGCCAAATTGGCTTGGGGACTTTGTAATGACTTTACCGCATTTGAGGGCAATTAAAAAAACCCACCCACATGCTAGATTGACTTTATTAGCAGAACCACAGTTCAAGGAATTAGCGGGAGCTTTTTCTGTAGCAGATGACTTTATATCCTTACCCAAAAACACAATTACCAGATTACTAAAGCTATTTGAAATAAGCAAAAAATCGAACCCTGAAACTCAACTTCTTTTCACTAACTCGATACGGGGAGATATCGAAGCTCGGATACTTGGTGCAAGTAATAGATTAGGGATAGCATACCCAGGGAAATTTCGCCCACTTCTAACAGATATATACCAATTAGACTCACAAAAAGAAAACTTAGGGAAAACGCACCAAGTTCTACTATGGGAAAAGTGTTTAAAATCATTCCATCTGATAAATAAATTAAACAAGCAACCTTTTACGATTAAACCCTCTAAAAAAATAAAAAATAGAATAGGTATAATCCCAGGATCATCCAACAACCCCATTAAATGTTGGCCCGCTGACAATTGGTGCAAGCTGATTAGTGATTTGACGAAATGGAGCAATAAAACTGAATGTTGCATATACGGCACTCCTAACGATGCGATGACATCCATGGCTATATCAGATAATCAAAATATTACTGTTATGGATATGACAGGGAAAACCAACCTAATCCAATTAATGGATGAATTAAATAAATGTAGTCTAGTAATTGGAAATGATACGGGGGCAATGCATCTTGCAAACGCGATAGGAACTCCGACAGCTACATTGTTCGGACCCACAAACCCATTGGTAACTCGTCCTTTTCTTAAAGCTCCAAAAATTATAATTCAACCGGAAAACTGCCCACCTGAAGGCGGAACTTCAATACATTACATTTCAGTTAGTGAAGCCATTGCAAAAATAAAAGATTTGCTTTGCTAACTTCTTAAATCCAATTTCCACTGGATTCTCATATCTTGATAAGATCAATCAACTAAGCTTAACTTGATGCAAGTGAAGATAACCGATTTAACGGATCAACTGATTGCCTCCTATGCCAGCGTGGGCGGTATAAATCATTTAGATGGTACGAATCTACCCTGCAAAAATGGAATTGTCGGTATTACCAACGATCTATTACAATTACTATTTCCCGGGTTTTTTGATAATAAAATTACGCACTCTTCTGAAATTAAAATGGAGACTGCATTACTAATGGATTCAGTAGCCGGCCGTTTGGAGGATGAAATCAGTAAAAGTATCTCTTACAACCCTCCAAACGAAACATCAGAAAACAATACCCGAGGGGAAGCAAAAGAATTAACGCTACAATTTCTTTCTCAACTGCCAGCCTTAAGAGAAATATTAACAACCGACGTTGACGCAGCTTTTGATGGAGACCCAGCTGCAAAAAGCAAAGAAGAGATCATTGTCAGCTATCCTTTTATCGAAGCTATTTCAGTACAACGCATGGCTCATGTGTTATACAAATTTGAGATCTCTTTGTTACCTCGAATAATGACCGAATGGGCCCACACACGCACCGGAATGGATCTACACCCAGGTGCAAAAATCGGCGATCACTTCTTTATCGACCACGGCACTGGCTGCGTCATTGGGGAAACCTGCGAGATTGGCAATCATGTAAAACTTTATCATGGTGTCACCATTGGAGCTCGCTCCACTTCGGAAGGGCAACAATTAGCTGGAGTCAAAAGGCATCCCACCATCGAAGATCATGTTACAATCTACCCTGGGGCAACAATTCTTGGCGGGGAAACAATTATAGGCGCACATAGCACCATCGGAGGCAATGTCTTCATCATGGATAGTGTTTCCCCCCATTCCCTGGTAATTTATGACGGACTAGATATGCGGGTTTTAGATAAGCAGGAAAAGAGGAAGGCCTCTGAATTCCAAATCTAGCCGAACAACTCTCGAATCGGCCTGCCCGTATCACATAGATATTGTGGCCTACCGGTGGTATCCATAATCGTAACCTCGTTGGGGTTAAGCCCCAAATGCTGGTACATCGTTGCTATGATATCCTGATAATGAATAGGTCGCTCAGTACATTCTCCCGCAATTTTGTCTGTAGCACCAATCACCTGACCAGTACGAATGCCACCGCCAAACATAATTGCAGGGGACACAC
>CACDBG010000088.1 GCA_902551155.1 uncultured Verrucomicrobiota bacterium
ACGCGGTGATTGTCTTGGTTGGGGTACTAGGTTTTATTGCCTGCTTTAATTTGTCATTGGGGCCGGTCATGTGGGTGATGCTTTCAGAGATGTACCCAAATAAAATTCGTGGTTTGGCCATCGGCACGATCGGTTTAGTAAACTCATTTACTGCGTGGTTGGTAACGCAAATATTTCCGTGGGAATTATCCAATCTTGGGAACTCACTGAGTTTCTTGATTTTTGGAGTAATCGCGTTGATTGGTTCTTTTGTGCTTTTTAGAATACTTCCGGAGACAAAAGGAAAATCTCTTGAAGAACTGGAAACTGAACTCATCAAAAACTAGAAAAATTTATAAATAAAAATGAAAATGTTTCTGTCATTCACAGTTATTCTCTTCGCACTTCTGGTAAGTGAAAGCCGTGGCCAAATTACCGCGCCATTTGCTCCGCCGTTGGGGAAAATTCTGGTCTTTGCCGGGCAAGATAATGCTTCAGTTGGCGGGACACAAAAATATCGGGACGGCTACGTTGATAACATTGCAGTTCCTGCTGGTATAACTCATTACGTTTACTTTGCTGAAGGATGGACTAACAAGTTTGGTAGAGTTTTTGCAAAAGGTGCAGTCGATGGATTAAACACTGAAACTGAATGGGCGGCGGGGCCCATGAACCAAAAGGCTTATTTGGATTCCCCGATTCTTGATCGATGTGTAATGCACTTGTCTATTTCCATGGAGGGAAATTCGGAGGATAAAGTGGCTGATGGATCATATGATCACCTCATCAATGAGTTGGTGAAGTTTGTTGGAGATCACCCAAAGCATCCCTTTTTAATTCGGATAGGATATGAATTTGATGGTAGTTGGAATAATTATGACCCTGAAAATTTTAAGCTAGCCTTCCAAAGAATCGTTAAAAAGCTGCGTGCTGCTAAGTTGTCTAATTATGCCACCGTTTATGCTTCTTCCAGTGGCGCAAAGGCAGAGGACTTTATTAAATACGACCCGGGCTCCGAATATTATGAGTGGGTCGGTTATTCTTGGTGGGGGGGAGATCAGGATGGTCAGGCCGCTTTGGATTTTGCCCGCAAGGTTAAAAAACCTATTTTCATTGCTGAGGCAACTCCTCGGGGTCACTTCTTTGGTAAAGAGGATCCGGATGAAGTTTGGAACACTTGGTTTAAAAAGTTTTTTGACCATATGGAGAAGAACATTGATGTGGTCCGTGCCACCTCTTATATAAACGCCAATTGGGATGCCCAGGACATGTGGGATGACTGGGGGCAAACTCGAATTGAAACGGCTCCCGCAATCAAGACTAAGTGGCTTCAGAAAATGGCGTCGCCACGGTATATCAATGCCGCTGACAAGCCATTTGAATTAATCGGATTCACTAAAAAAACCAAAATTCAAAATACGATTGCTGGTACTTATAAAGATTCTTCCCTGAGTGTTGAGGAAAGAGTCGAAGATTTGATAGGTCGCATGACTATCGAGGAAAAGGTGGCTCAAATTACCGGCTGGTGGGATCCTAATGAACAAAAGCTTCTCGAAAAAGGTGATATTTTTAAACCTTCATTTTATAAGCAAAAATGCCCCAATGGAATCGGAGAGCTGGGGCCTCTTCACAACCTAAAAGTTGATGATGACATAAAGCAATATGCTGCAGTGCAGGAATATTTCCGAAATCAGACCCGACTGGGGATTCCCGCAATCCTTCATGATGAGGCAGCGCACGGGTTTATGCGCTTTGAGGCAAATTCTTTCCCAACTCCCATTGGATTATCATGTTCTTGGAATCCCGATTTATTCAGAGAGGTTTATAGTCAAGCTGGACGCGAAGCACGATCCCGTGGGGTTTCCCATGTCCTTTCGCCAATTGTTGATGTTGCACGTGATTTGAGGTGGGGGCGTGTCGATGAAACTTTAGGAGAAGATCCATTCCTGGTTGCTAATTTAGGTTCAGCGATGGTTGAAGGTTTGCAGGGTTCTGGTGATGGGGCTATTGCCGCTGATCATGTCGCCGCAACGCTTAAGCATTTTGTTGGATATGGAAACACCGAGGGGGGGCGTAATCGATCTCCATATCAACATGGTCGCCGGCAATTGTTAGATACAGATGTTTATCCCTTTCACCGCATTATACAAAAATCTAAGCCGGCCTCAGTTATGGCAGCGTTTAATGAGGTTGATGGACTGCCTTGTCATGTTAATTCGTGGATATTAAATGATGTCCTGCGCAAGCGAATTGGATTTGAAGGTTTAATCATTGGTGATTATCAGGGAATAGATCTTGTTAGGAAGTATCAACGGATGGGTAACTCCGATGCTGATGCGGCACGGATGGCTTTGCAGGCGGGTTTACAATTGGAATTACCAAACAATTTTGGTTTTAAACATCTTCCTCAACTTATTCAGGAAAACAAAGTAAGGGTCGAAGTCGTTAATGAAGCGGTTCGTGCGGTGTTGGCACTGAAGTTCCGGCTAGGTCTATTTGAGGCACCCATGACGTTAGATGGGCAAAAAGCCAG
>CACDBG010000089.1 GCA_902551155.1 uncultured Verrucomicrobiota bacterium
TCTTTTTTTAAACACTTTAACAGAAATGTTCACACGTTCTACACAGTGAAATATTTTCTCTTCGCGATTTTTTTTTTTCACGATAGTTTTTTGACGATGACCAAGTCCAAAAAACAAACACCTATGATGGCGCAATACCATTGTCTCAAAGGTGAATTACCAAAGGACACTTTATTATTTTTTAGGTTGGGAGATTTTTATGAACTGTTTTTCGACGACGCAAATAAAGGCGCGGAGATATTAAACATTACTTTAACCAAACGCGGTACTACTCCGATGTGTGGAATCCCGTTTCACGCAGCAAACAATTACATTGGA
This sequence comes from uncultured Verrucomicrobiota bacterium, assembly GCA_902551155.1. Taxonomy (GTDB): domain Bacteria; phylum Verrucomicrobiota; class Verrucomicrobiia; order Limisphaerales; family UBA1100; genus UBA1100. The sequence continues at coordinate 319 of CACDBG010000089.1, forward strand.
AAGCTCCTGCAAGCTGGTTGCAAAGTGGCCTTGTGCGAACAAACCGAAGAAGCAATCCCAGGGAAACTGGTAAATAGGGAAGTTAAACAAATCCTAAGCCCAGGCACCCATTTTGAGGAGCAAATCCTCAATGCGAACCGGAATAATTACTTAGCTGCCATTTGCCGTAATAAAGATACCTACGGATTAGCACTCATCGACCTAACTACTGGCGATTTTAAGGTTACTGAAGCCACATCTATCACGGATTTAGGATCTGAATTAGATCGTCTCAAACCGGCTGAAATAGTGGTCCCATCGGGGATTTATCAAATAACTGAAGAACTGAGAAAAGATGGCGTAGTACTCAATGAACATGAAGACTGGGTCTTTGCCAGCGATTCTGCGACCTATACACTTCAGGATCATTTCTGCGTAAAATCTCTCGATGGATTTGGACTCAAAGATCGAAATACAGCCATAGGTGCAGCGGGAGGAGCTCTGCATTACCTAGTAAACACCTTGCGACGTGATGTCACTCACTTACGTCCGATCAAGTTTTACCAAAAAACTGATTTCCTGAAAATTGACGGAACCTCACTTCGGAATCTGGAAATCCTTGAACCCCTCACGCGTGATGCACCAATTGCAGCGTGCTTATATAATTCGGTCAACCGTACCAACACTCCTATGGGAGCCCGACGACTCCGTGAGTGGCTTACACAACCGCTTGCGGAAACTACCCTCATCCACGCGAGGCAACGTGCGGTTCTTATCTGGGTAGAAGACGGTGCACGCTTGGAGCTCTTTGAAAAACATTTGCGCGAAGTGCGAGATCTAGAACGCACCATTACTCGTCTTTCAGTGGGAACCGGCAATGCTCGAGACCTGCAAAATTTGCGACTGGCCATAGAACAGTTCTCTATATTGCGCTCGTTAATTGATGAAGCTTTGGAACATTCAAATGCATTGGAGCTAAAGGACACAAAGGAAACCCCACTACTAAAACAACTCGCCGAACAACTTCGGGAACTACCTGAAGTTGTTGGACTCATTGCGCAAGCTATCATTGAAGATCCCCCGCTTACTTTACGCGAGGGAGGCATTATTCGAAACGGTTTTAACACTTCACTGGACCAACTGCGTAGCGGGGCAAGCGAAGGCAAAGAATGGATCGCTCAATTACAACAGCGCGAAATTGAAAAAACGGGAATCCCCTCTCTTAAAGTGCGTTTCAATAATGTTTTTGGCTACTTCATCGAAATTACCAAAACTCACCTGGATAAGGTGCCGGCTCAATATGTTCGCAAACAAACTATCGCTAATGGAGAACGATATATCACAGATGAACTGAAGCAAATGGAAGATAAAGTCCTCGGAGCACAGGAACGCAGTGAGAAGTTAGAGTACGAATTGTATCTACAAGTACGGGAAGAAGTGTTGAAACACCTTCGTTCTATCCAACATGCCGCTGATTCATTGGCTCAACTTGATGTATTGGCGGGGTTTGCTCAAACCGCTCGACTACACAATTACTGTTGTCCGGTCGTTGGGCAAAAAAGCCGACTTGAGATCAAAGACGGCCGCCATCCAGTTCTCGAGCAGACACTTCTGGATGAAAGATTTGTGCCCAACCATTCGAATTTAGGGGCCGACAAACAAATTGGATTAATAACAGGTCCTAATATGGCCGGGAAAAGCACCTATATTCGCCAAGTCGCGCTAATCGCTCTATTGGCCCATACCGGAAGTTTTGTGCCTGCATCCGAAGCGAGGATAGATCTATTGGACCGCATCTTCACAAGAATCGGTGCCAGTGACAATCTATCCCGTGGCCAATCGACTTTCATGGTGGAAATGAGTGAGACAGCCAATATCCTTCACCATGCCTCCCCTAAAAGTCTTGTTATACTTGATGAAATTGGCCGCGGCACCAGCACTTTTGATGGACTAAGCCTGGCATGGTCAATTGTTGAGCATATCCATCAACAACTCGGCGCCAAAACACTATTTGCCACACACTATCATGAGCTGACCGAATTATCTCAGCGCCTTAAACGGGTTTTCAATTTGAATGTCGCGGTAAAAGAATACAATGACCAGATCGTTTTCCTCCGGCAAATCATGGATGGCGCCGCCGATCAAAGCTACGGGATCCAAGTAGCGAGATTGGCCGGTGTGCCGCAAAC
>CACDBG010000090.1 GCA_902551155.1 uncultured Verrucomicrobiota bacterium
GCGAACTTGCCGTAAGGTTGGCTTATTTCCTCTGGAGCGCCCCGCCCGATGCAGAACTGCTTGTCCTTGCAGAAAAAAATGCCCTGCACAAACCCGCAACGCTCCGCCAACAAGTGAATCGTCTGCTAGCCGATCCGCGTTCCGATGAGTTCGTTTCCGGCTTTGTGCATCAGTGGCTGCACATGGAGCGATTGGACTTTTTCCAGTTCGATACTAAGCTCCATCGAGAATTTGATGAGAGCGTTCGTGCTTCTGCCCGTAGGGAAGTTTATGAATCCTTCGCCCATCTCTTGCGTGATCCTGAGTCTGGCCGCCTTGGTAAGCTCCTGAAAAGCGACTACGTCTTTATCAATGGTCTATTGGCCAACTACTACGGTGTCGAAGGAGTCACTGGAGAAGAATTCCGTAAAGTAAAACTGCCGGTGGGTTCACCTCGCGGTGGGTTACTCGGTACCGCTGCTATTCACGCCATGGGTAGTGACGGCGTTGAGAGTAGTCCCGTCGAGCGCGGCGCTTGGGTGTTGCGGTATTTGCTGAACGATCCCCCGCCGCCCGCGCCACCCAACGTTCCGCAGCTCTCGCGCCTGGCCGACAAGCCAATCACTACCCGCGAACGACTTCGTGCCCATCAGGAAGAAGCCCAATGCGCCAGTTGCCATCGCAAGATCGATCCGATCGGCTTCGGCTTGGAGAACTTCGACGCCGCAGGCAAATGGCGCACAACCGAAGCTCATCGCATCAAGACGAAAAGAAACTGGAGAACCACCAAGACTTGGGAAATTGACCCCTCCGGCACATTTCACAACGGCCCCGCCTTCGCGGACTATTTCGAACTGCGCGATCGAGTTGCTGAACGCGAACCGGACTTCGCCCGCGGCTTCACCGAAGCCCTCATCAGCTACTCCCTTGGCCGCTCCTTCGGTTTTACTGATGAAGAACTTGCTCAGGAAATCTTAGCCGCTGCTAAAGCCAAGCAATATAGTGTCAGCGAATTTATCTATTCCTTGGTTCTTTCTCAAACATTTCTAAAGAAGTAAAATTTTTGGTTAAGAATAGCCTTAGTAATCTTTGGAGATTGACGAATTTTAGCGAGTCGGCAACTTTCAGCGCGATGAATAATACGCAGGAAACGGTGGAGTTTGCCGAACGTACGTCGGTTGAACAGGTTGAGGAAGGAAAAGATTTGGCACCAAAATTCGATGCCAATGGTGTTATCCCTTGCGTTACCTGAGCACCCTATCACCCGCGGCGTGAGGCCCTTTGTCCAAGAAGACGAATGGTATTTTCATATGCGTTTCCAGCCGAATATGAAAGGGGTTAGTCCTATCCTCTCGGCTCATCCGCCTAAAAGTACCATGCAGCGAAAGGACGGGCCTCACTCGAACAATCCCCATGTAAGAAAGTCCATGGCTGCCGGGGAAATCCAACATATTGGATGGGCTTACGAACGTCCCAATGGTAAAGGTCGCGGCTTTGGTACTACCGGTGCGCACTACCATCATACCTGGAGCGAGGATAACTGGCGTACGCTCATGCTAAACGCTATCGCCTGGACAGCGGGTGTTGAAGTGCCCAAAAAGGGAGTTCCCTCACTTCCCGTTTTGATCAAGTAAACGGGTTCCCGACATTAGCCTATTACCTTATAGTAAACTTCCTGAAATTCTAACTGAAACCCAAAAAAGAAAACGATGTTAGGCTTCTTATCCGCCTGCGCAAAGCAAGCCAACAGAAAACAAAAGGTGATGGTAAATTTTTTCATTTAAATTTTTTCTTACAGTTACTTGACAGCAGGCCCAAGCTGCCGACTCCGAATTTTCGGGCAAATCTCCTTACCGTCGATTTGGTTAGGCTTCGCTGGAACCCCAAGCTGAGAAGGGGATTTACCGACCCACTGACTCTCACGGCCCTTAACATCAATGCGTCCATTAACAGGATCAATTGTAAGAGTAGTAAAAAGGCTATCTCGGTAAGGACAAGTATACTCAACCCAACGAAACTTGGAATGAACCTCAGCCGGGTAGCTCTTATTACGATAAGAGCCGCCAACCCATTTATAGGAGGCCGAGTTGACGTGTAGATAAGAGATCTTGCCCACACGGGCAACATGATCAATATGAGTGTGCCCGTTAACAGCCAACAGAACCTTGTCGGCTGCAGAGTTCAGTAGCGCCTGCACCTCTCCAGAGTTGTCGATGCTGTATGGACCCGCCAAGGGTTGATGAGAAATAACGAGGATCGGGCCCTTGAGGGTTTTTAGCTGTTTCGCGAGCCACTCAAGCTGTTGCTCTCCAATGTGCGCGGGATAACCGCTCTTATGGTTCTTCGGTTTCTCGTTTCCGTCGAGAACAATCAAATCCAGACCGTTAATGTTCTCGGTGTAATAACGTCCCTGCATCCCCCAAAGCTTCGCAACCGCATCAAAGGAGTGTCCCCCATCAATCTCGTGATTCCCAAGAACGTGCAG
>CACDBG010000091.1 GCA_902551155.1 uncultured Verrucomicrobiota bacterium
CAGCGCGCCCGTGGTATCAGTTCAAGCTTGGGCTAAGACCGGTAGTATTCACGAGGGTGAGTGGCTTGGGGCGGGCCTTTCCCACATTCTTGAACATATGCTCTTCAAGGGTACAGAATCACGAGGAGTAGGGCGGATTGATCAGGAGGTGCAGGAAGTTGGCGGTTATATGAATGCATATACATCCTTTGATCGTACTGTGTATTACATTGATGCGCCAAATACCGGTGCGCGCGTGGCGATTGATATATTATGTGACATTATGCAGCACGCTACATTGCCCGAAAGTGAGCTAGCAAAAGAGCTTGATGTTATACGTCGTGAAATTGACATGGGACAGGATGATCCTGGAAGACGAGCTAGTAGGCGCCTTTTTGAAACGGCCTACGCAATTAGTCCGTATCGTCATACAGTTATCGGTTATCCCGATATTTTTAATGAGCTAAATAGGGATGATATTGTAGGCTACTACCGGGCCCGCTATATTCCTGGTAACATTTTTTATGTAGTTGTCGGCGATGTGTGTGCGGATGACGTTCTAGAACAGGTTTCATCTGCTTTTGCGACGAACAAGAATAAACCTTTGCCGCCGCTGCTTTTGCCCGAAGAACCGCGTCAAACTTCCTCGCGGGAGGTTATTGAGGGTGCGGCAATACAGTTGGGGTATTTGCATTATGCCTGGCACATACCCGACGTTCGACATCATGATCTTCCGGCTCTTGATGTATTGGCAACACTACTCGGTAGTGGTCGTTCGAGTCGCTTATATCAAAATGTAAGAGAGGGTAAAGGACTTGTAAATACAGCCGATGCTTGGACTTACACTCCTGCAGAAAACGGGCTTTTCGGTATGAGTGCTGTGGTTAATTCAGATAAGTTTAATGCTGCACGGGAGGCATTGATTGAGGAAATAGAAAGTCTAAAGTCGGGGTTTGTCGATGCAGCTGAATTAGAGAAGGTGGTTAAGCAATTTGTTTCAGGAACGCTTGCAACTCGCAAGACTATGGAAGGCCAGGCACAAAATCTTGGCGATTGTTGGATCTCAGTAAATGATCTGGATTTTTCGGATCGATATCTTGATAAGGTAAAGCATATTAGCGCAGATGACGTTAATCGTGTTGCCAATCAATATTTAGATTTAGACAGTCGAACGCTTTACGCGCTCGTACCCGGCAATGCAGTGCCTGTTAAAAATGGGACGAAAACTTCTTATGCAAGTACCTCGATAGAAAAAATTGAGTTTCCCAATGGCCTCAAGGTGCTTCTAAAAGAAGACCACCGTCTTCCATTTGTTCAAATGCGCGCAATGTTTCAGGGAGGCGTGTTATCTGAGAAAATAGCTAACTGCGGAGTTACTCAGCTGATGGCAAAACTTCTAGTCAAAGGCACGACTCGTCAAACGGGACAGCAAATTGCAGAGGAAATAGAAAGCGTTGGTGGAGGTATAGACGCCTATGGAGGTAATAATTCTTTCGGTGTAACGTTGGAGGTCATGAGCGATGACAGTATCCTAGGTGTTAATATGTTGGCAGATGTCCTTCATAACCCTTCCTTTCCAGGTGAGGCACTGGAGCGCCAGCGGGAAGTGCAAATGGCTGCCCTAAGAGCTCAGGACGATAAGCTTTTGCAAAAAACCTTTCGACTAATGAGAGAGAACTTATTCGGTGGGCACGGATACGGGTTGGACGCTTTGGGTACGCAGGATTCGGTAGCCAATTTGGATTTAGGTTCAGTGACTGATTTGCATGAGCAACTGGCAGTGCCGAATAATTCAGTCATAGCTATTTTTGGAGATATTAAAATATCTGAAATTAGGTCTGAATTAGAAAGGGCGTTTGGGTTATGGACTGAAGGAAATCAATTTAAGGTTCCAAATTTACTGTATGGAACTGATGGGATTAGGCGGGTTGCAAATCAGGCTGACAAAGAGCAGGCTGTAGTTGTTTTAGGATATCGGGGTTGCACCTTTTTCGATGAAGACCGATACGCATTGGAACTTTTAAGTGAAGCGTGCAGTGACTTGGGCAGTCGCTTATTTATGAGAATACGTGAAGAGTTAGGTTTGGCATACTATGTTGGGGCACAAAGTCAACCGGGGCTTACTCCGGGATACTTTTCGTTTTATGCAGGCACTTCACCTGAACATCTTGGTCAAGTGGAGGAGGAATTGCTAAAACAATCAGCTAAGTTGTCTAGTGAAGGACTCAGCGAAGAGGAGATAAAGCGCTGCAAAGCTAAGATGATCGGTCAGCGTAAGATTGCCAGGCAGGATTTAGGAGGTTTAGCAATGGCTGCTGGTTTAGATGAGCTTTATGGGCTCGGTTTTGATTCGAGCGATAATGATGAGGAAAAGATAATGAAAATAACCACAGCCGACGTACAAGCTGTGGCTGATAAA
>CACDBG010000092.1 GCA_902551155.1 uncultured Verrucomicrobiota bacterium
ATTGATTCCATTGTGAGGGAAATGAAAAAGGATAATAAGGGTTTGTCTGATCTGATTGAAGCGGTGGTTCTGAGTGAAGTGTTTTTAAAGAACTAGCTTCCCTTTTGAATTGTGCGCGGCATGATTGAGCCCATGCAATCAATTTCCAGACGTTCATTTATTGGGCAAGCGGCCCTTGGTCTGCCGGCCTTTAGCTTTGTTCCTTCGTTAGTGGCTAAGGACAAGAATGATCCAAACCGTTTTCAAATTGGAATTCAGGAGTACACTTTCCATCGGTGGATCCCAAATAAGTTGGACCATCTTGATTACCCCGCTCTAGCTAAGAAGAAGCTGGGTATTACCCATATCGAATATTGGAACCGACCCTTCGGCGGCAAGCATACCGACAAAAAATATGTCGGTGAATTGGTTAAACGAACCACTGGGGAAGGAATGAAGAACGTGCTGATTTTGGTTGATGCGAAGAACCAGCTGGATTCAAAGGATGCCAAGGCGCGGGCACGTGCAGTTGAGGAGCACAAAGGATGGGTGGATTGCGCTGCACAATTAGATTGCAAGGCTATCCGCGTTAACTGCCGCTCAGGAGGTAATCGTGATGAGAACCTTGATAATGCTGCCAAAGGATTGGGTGCCTTATGTGATTACGCAAGGGGTACCGGGGTGAAGATCGTGATTGAGCCTCACGGGGGCAACTCACAGGATCCGGATTGGTTGCTAGCCGCAATGAAAAAAATCAATAAACCCAACGCTGGGCTTTTGCCGGACTTCAACAATTTCGGCCGTTACAATCGTTATGATGGGGTAACCAAGAGTCTACCCTTTGCCCCGGCCGTTTGCGCCAAAGCGTTGAAGTTTGATGCAAATGGCAATGAGGTGAATACCGATTATTACAAGATGATTAAGATCATCTACGAGTCCTCCTACGCTGGAGTAATCTCCATTGAGTTTGAAGGTCGAGGTGTCGATCCGATTGAAGGTTCATTGAAAACCAAGGCCCTTATTGAGAAGGCGCTCAAGGCAGCGGCTGCATGATCCGAATCTGGATCTTAATCCTGGTTGGTTTTTTCTCATTTAGGATTGATGCGGCCAAACGACCTAATCTGATCCTTATATTGGCTGATGATCTGGGGTGGGCTGACCTGTCCTGTTATGGCAATGATCTACATCAGACCCCAAATCTTGATCGCTTGGCTAAGCAAGGGGTTCGGTTTACTGATGCATATTCGGCTAGCCCGGTTTGTACCCCCACTCGGGCAGCTATTCTGACCGGACTACATCCGGCACGGCTGCACATGACCATCTGGCGCGAGAGTGCCCTTAACCGCGGAAACCGCAAGTTGCTGCAGCCGGTTTGTCTGGATTCTCTCCCCTTGAAACATGTGACTTTAGCTGAGGTACTCAAGCAGGCAGGATACTTTAATGCACACATCGGAAAATGGCACTTGGGTCGTGCCGAATCCTATCCTCAAGCTCACGGGTTTCACGTGAATATTGGCGGAACACTCTGGGGTGCTCCTCAAACTTTTTGGTATCCCTATAATGGAGATGGTTATTTTCGCGACTGGCGGTATGTGCCTGATCTTGAGCCGGGCAATGAAGATGACTATCTTACCGATCGATTGACCGATAAAGCTCTGGCCACCATGGAAGAACAGGCCAAGGTATCGCGGCCTTTTTACCTGAACCTATGGTATTATTCGGTGCACACCCCCATTGAAGGTAAGCCTAAACTGGTTGATCTTTACCGAAAGAAGATCAAGCCCGATTCAGTCCGTAAAAATCCTCACTATGCGGCCATGGTTCATAGTCTGGATAAAAATGTGGGGAGGGTGTTGGCTAAAATAGATGAGTTGGGAATCACTGATAACACTTTTGTTGTCTTTACCTCTGATAATGGCGGCTTCATCAACAAATGTAAGTTAAACAGGGAATTGGTCGTTGCCAATAACGCTCCCTTACGCAGCGGTAAGGGTTCCTGTTATGAGGGGGGAGTTCGAGTGCCACTCATTGTTCGGGGCCCCAAGTTAGCTAAAGACAGAGTTTCATCTGAACCGGTGTATGCACCTGATTTATATCCGACCCTATTGCGTGCTGCTGGGCTTTTTGATCAATCCAAGGCTGATTTGGACGGCGCGGATTTTACCCCGCTTCTTCGAAACCCTGATGCCAGCCTGGAACGTGAAGCACTTTATTTTCATTATCCTCATTACTATCAGACCACAACCCCAGTGAGTGCGATACGCAAAGGGAATTGGAAGTTGCTGGAGTACCTTGAAGACGGCCGACTGGAGCTGTTCAATCTCAAACAGGA
>CACDBG010000093.1 GCA_902551155.1 uncultured Verrucomicrobiota bacterium
TGAATGCAAAACCACCGTGAAAGCAGAATTAGATGGATGTCGGGGCTTCTTTAATTATTCTGGAAAACTGTCCGTCCTCAATGGGGCTGCCTACAAGATTAAGCTCGTTACAAATAGATAAAATCGGACTTATTTACTTAAACTGATCAACCAACCGTTCAGCTAAGGCTTTTGCAAAAAAACCTTTTTTAGGCTCACCGTTCATAAGGATAATAATTCCTCCAGCCTTCTCTGGCTGGCAGAACATCTGAGTCGCCACGCCAGGGTCTCCTCCATCGTGCCCGATCATTCGGCTGGCTCCTATTCGCATATAGTACCAGCCAATCCCCTGTTTTTTATCGAGCTTGGGATATTGAATTTTCCTCATGGTTTCTACCGTCTCCGCCTTGAGTACGCGCACCTCACCCAGTTTGCCTTCACCCATAAACATCATTAGAAACCGTGCCAAATGGAGAGCACTTGCCCGTAAGGTGCCTGCTGGATAATCAATATACCCGTGATGACCCAGTGCCTTAAAGCTGCCGCTCTTCTTTCTGTAGCTGTAAGGCATGGCCACTTTTTTGGAATCCACTGAAGTCAAAAGAAACCCGACATCTTGCAATTTAAGCGGCTTGAAGATCCCTTGCCTGCAAAGCGTTTCAAATGGGGTTTTCAGCTTCACTTCAGCAACATGCGCGGCCAAAGCAACGGCCACATTGCAGTATTGGTTGTTGGTGCCTGGCGCCCAGTTATAGAAACTTTTTTTTGTACTAAAGAATCTACCACCCGCAATCAAATAAGCTGGTAAAGATTTTGCAAGAGACTCTTTATAGTCCCCGTTCTTCACCCATTGATCTTCCAACACCGCCCAATTATCACGAATACCGGAAGTATGACAAAGCAACTGACGAAGGGTGATGGGTTGATCCGCATGCTTTGGATTGCGCACCTTGAAAGGGAGGTAAGTGTTAATATCAACATCAAGATCAAGCTCACCCTTTTCGACCTGTTGCATAATCATGCAAGCTGTGACTGTCTTGGAAATAGAAGCCATCTGAAACAGGGTATCTTGAGTGACAGGTCTCTTTTCCTTAATATTCGCCCAGCCATAATAGCCGGTCCAAAAGATTTTCCCTTCCTTAAGAGTCAAGGCCGCGAGTCCGGGCACCTTGGCTTCCTTCATGCCTTCAAGGATGAAGTTGTCCAGTGGAGTCGGGTTTTTAGGCCCCGGCAAATTCTCCAACACATCCGCTACTGCTAGCAGCGAACTAAGTAGAACTTGAAAGACCAAAAGAAATCGGAACATGACTAGCAAACTTAATACCGAGCCCATTTACCCCAAACCCGCAGATACTCAGGGATCACCAACTCCTCGTCACTGTTGGTATCTAAAGCCTTAAAAATAGCCGCTGCCAGCTTGGAATCCCTAATACGTTTACTAGCCATGAACTCAACGCGGGTGAGCTGGCCGTTACGATTCTGATCCATCGCTTCAAAGATCAGTTTAGCTTCATCGGTGATAATGCGGTTTTCGAAATACTCAAAGGCGCTCACATACCCGTCCTTATCATAATCTGAAGCCTGAAATATCCCTCTTCGGGATTGCTCAGTCATATACCGACCATTAACAATGTATTCCTCCTTGGAATGACGCCCGTCCCCATTGGTATCGGTTAGGGAAAACACCCGACGGTAACTTTGCCAATGCTGATCATTCAGCGCCAGAAACCCCTGAAACTTGAATTCAATCAAGACTTCACGAGGGGTTTTACCGCCAATCAGAATTTTGGGTTTTACTTCCCTAGATTGCGCCAAAATCAGTAGAGGCAGAAAGCAAACTAAGAGGATGAAACTTAAAAGACTCGGTTTCATGGGGTCGGTTTCATTCTGCTGCCCTAAATACTAATAGGCAAGCTCACTCATTATTCCCTCTCCTTGCCCAATTAAGAAAGTACGTTATAGTTTGCTTATACATGAAACAACTCCTCTTGATATGTGCGGTGGTTATGGGGCAATCCGGCTTGGCAGCGGATAATAAGCCTTTAACCAAGGGGGAATCGGCGGAAGTCATTGGAGCAGCGATTCGGAAAGCTGTCAGGAAACCCACAGGCGAACTCACCAAGGCGGATTACGAGAAGGTGACGAGCCTGAACTTAAGTAACCATCGACTGACCTCTGTGAAGGGCTTGGAGAAGCTTACGCAGTTAAGAAATCTGCATCTCGATGGCAATCGGCTGACCGAGGTAACGGGTCTGGAGAAGCTTACGCAGTTAGAGTATCTGTATCTCCCTGCCAATAAGCTGACCAAGGTGCCGAAGGG
>CACDBG010000094.1 GCA_902551155.1 uncultured Verrucomicrobiota bacterium
TGGGAAAAATTCACTGAACTCAACATCACCCATGAAACCTTAGAACATCTTTCTAAGTACTGTACCGAGTTCCTAGTTCATGCAGTCGATGTGGAGGGCAAACAGGCCGGGATCGATCTTGAATTGATAGAAATACTTGCTAATGGTTCACCTATCCCTTGCACGTACGCCGGTGGAGCCAAAAGCCTTCACGATCTCGAATCTGTACACCAAAGAGGAAACGGACTAATCCACCTTACTATAGGAAGTGCACTCGATATTTTCGGCGGCTCTCTACCCTACGCCGACTGTGTTGCTTTCAACCACCAAGTCGCTTGATCGAGCTTGCGACTAAATTGTCACCTGCTAGAATTCGGCACATGAAAATCCCCTTCATCATCGGGTTTCTACTTTTGTCATTTATCCCGACTCAAGCACAAAACCAAAAAGGGCCATTGGCGCCCATTAAAGACAATCCTAATCTCCCCAGAGTACTGTTGATCGGCGATTCTATTTCTATCGGCTATACATTACCAACACGCGAATTCCTTAAAGGCAAAGCCAACCTCCACCGTATTCCCACCAACGGAGGCCCCACCACTAAAGGCCTAATGAATATCGACTCTTGGATCGGCCAAAGCAAATGGAATGTGATTCACTTCAATTGGGGCCTTCACGATTTAAAATACATGGGACCCAACGGTGAAAACCTCTTTCCAAAGGAAAAAGGCGGTAAACCGCAGGTACCACTGGCTGATTACGAAAAGAATCTGGAAAAGCTCGTTATTCGCCTCAAAAAAACGGGAGCAAAGCTGATCTGGCGCAATACAACTCCAATCCCTCCCGAGTCCAAAGGTCGTTACGTGGGTGATTCGGTGAAATACAATCAATCCGCTAGCAGGATAATGAAGAAACACAACGTACCTACTCATGATCTCTATACGATTAGTAAGAAGCGAATGAAAGAGCTTATGCGCCCCGCCAATGTGCATTATACGCCTGAAGGCTCTCGCGTTCTCGGAAAAGATGTCGCACGGATTATCGTTGAGGCACTTAAAAATTAAAAGTGGCCAAACTATTTTTTTACTACTCTTCAATGAACGCAGGGAAATCAACTACCCTGCTACAATCTGCCCACAACTATCGCGAACGGGGCATGCGCCCTCTCCTTTTTACTCCGCAAATCGACACGCGTGCAGGCAAAGGATGGATTGCCTCACGTATTGGCCTGAAATCTGAAGCCCTCGCTTTCAGTCCTGTTGACGATCTATTCAAGCTCACCAAAACACAGGAAGGCATTGATTGTGTTCTGATCGATGAAGCTCAATTTCTATCCCGTGCACAAGTATTTCAACTGGGTGAAATAGTTGACCTACTAGATATTCCCGTGCTTAGCTACGGCCTTCGAACCGATTTCCAGGGAAATCTCTTTGAAGGAAGCCGGTATTTACTGGCATGGGCAGATAATTTAATCGAAATAAAAACTATTTGCCACTGCGGAACCAAAGCGACCATGGTATTACGAACCGACAAGGAGGGAAACGTGTTACGTGAAGGGGAACAAGTCGAAATTGGTGGTAACGAACGTTACGTACCAGTTTGCCGAAAATGTTTCAAAAATGACATGGCCAACGCTCAATCAGGCGATCTGCCGCTCTAGACCTTACTGAGCCCTATATTTTCCATCAGGTAAACGCGCCGGCAACTTGTACTTCGGATCGGTAATCAGTTCATATATGCGCGGATCTCTGGTGCGCACCAATTCTTTACTGTAGAGTTTCCATTCGTGCCGGATATCTTCACGCCGATGTTTTTCCTGCTGGGCCCCTAAAACTGAGGTAATTGCCCAGTAAAGATATTCGGTGCATTGACATCCATAGTCGCAAGAACGATCATCATAGGTAAACCATGCCTTCTGCGGGTATTGTTGCGGCACACGCCGGAAATGACCGCCGCGCGCGCGATCGAGGCATGCGGCCAATACAGTCCCGGGGCGCCCCCCAAACACTGTTGGATAAACATTGGCATAGCCCACATGAGTTATCAGGTGCAATACTTCCTCGAGCGTCGCGTCAAATCGATTACCCACCGGATCGGTTTCTGTGGCAAATTGCCCCTGGCCAGAGTGAAATCCTGCATCTTGAAATACATCATGATCCAAGCGCCCCATCGCCCGCTCATTTTCAGTTACCGCCATAAAAGCATCTCGTTTCAATAATTCATTTAATACCTTAATATTA
>CACDBG010000095.1 GCA_902551155.1 uncultured Verrucomicrobiota bacterium
CCCGAATCAGAGAGCTTCTTCCGGGCAAGCACCATGGTTTGCGCTAGGTCATCCAAGAAATCGGCCTTCTCATCATTCTTCGGTTGCCGCTTATTTTCTGGCGGCATCTCACCGGAATTCATGACGTTGAGCACTTTCTGCCACAACTCCGCCTGCTCAATGGTCGTCACCTTAAACGGAAGGGCCTCAAGATTGACTTTCCCCTTTTGCGTTTCACTATCGTGACAATCCAGACAATAGGAATCGATTAGGGCAAAATGCTTCCTCGGCAACTCCACCTGCAAGTCGGCCGCGCCGACAGAACCGGCCATAAACAGCAAAGCCGCTCCAATTGAAAAAGAGGTCTCCCTCATGCCTGCAGTTCCTTCACCACACCCGAACTATCGCCATGACGCTCAGCCTGAATGCCCAAGCCTTGCAGCGTTGTGAGCCACACGTTGCAGAGCGGCGTGTCCTTGGGCAGAGCGAGGTGTTGGCCGAGCTTCAAGTTGGCCCCACCGCCGGTGAGCACTGTTGGACAGTTATCGAGATAATGGATTGAGCTGATATTCGAGCCAAAAGCCAACGCGGTGTGGTCGAAGAGGCTCGATCCGTCGGCTTCCTTCGTCGCCTTGAGCTTGTCGATCAAGCCGGCCAATAATTCAGAATGAGCTTTGTCCCGTGCCTTGGAGGCCTCCATCCGTTCGCCGGGGGAATAGTGGCTGATATTATGAGCACTCAAGGTAACGCCCATGCTATTCAATAATTTCTGACCGGGCAGGCGATAGCTCAACACCCGTGTGCTATCGGTTTGCAGGGCGGCTATAATGAGATTGTACATCATCTCAATCTCCTCTTTCCCCTTAAGACCAGGCGAAGGTTCTTCTATTGGTGCCTTGGCCTTGGGCACATCAAGCCAGTCTTCATCTTTACTCAGGCGGGTTTCGATATCACGAATGCCCTGGAAATATTCGTCGAGTTTATCATTGTCGTTTTTGGAAAGCCCGCGCTGCACTCGCTTGGCCTCCGTAAGCACTGCATCCAACACACTGCGTTTTTCCGCAATGGCCGTCTGCCTTTGGGCCAACGGAAGATCATCAGCCGAAAAGAGTTTATGAAAGACTTTTAGCGGATCATTCAGACCTGCGATAGGTTTACCGCGCTGATTCCAGGACAAGGACAAGCCCGGCCCATGCCCAGAACCGCCGCCGTCACTGCTATCCAAACGCATGGAAGCAAAGCGAGTTTCCTGCCCCAGATGCTGAGCGGCCACCTGATCGGCTGAAATGCTATTAGCCATGTTCTGACCGGGAATGGAGTAGCGATTAGCGCCAGTCAGCCAAAATGTGCTGCCCCAGTGAGCTTCATTGCTATACTGATTAGAGCAGCCCTGCACCACGGTGAAATCTTTTTTGTGCCGAGCCAAAGGTGCCAACCCTTCGGTTAATTTGTAGCCCGCCCCGGTGTCTTTTAAATCCGGATACCAGGTTTCCTTGGTCACTCCAAAACCGATACCAAGAAAAACAGCTCGTTTGGATGGAGTAGCCTTTACCTTCTGAGCAGCAGATGCAAATGGCCGGAATCCAATCGATGCCAAAGCCGGCAACGCAATCAGCGCACCTGTTCCACGCAAGAAATGCCGTCGATTAGTGAAAGAGTTCATAAAAAAAATTAAGGGATGAAGGGTTTAAGTTCTTTGCCGCCCTCAGAAATATATAACGCGTCTTCTTTTTCGAGTCTAGCGACCATTGCCTTGGTGATTTCTTTGAGTTTACTCGGCTCGCTTTCGGCCAAGTTATTAGTTTCGAAGGGATCTTTCCCCAAATTGTACAACTCGTATTTGGTTTTTCCCTTATAACGATAGATCAATTTCCAATCACCCTGACGGAAAGCAGTGAAATAGGAACTACGATGAGAATGGGGAAAGTGACACATGAAATGATTAGACCGATCAGGGTTTCTCTTACCCAAAAATTGCTTGAGTAAACTCACCCCGTCCACGACGTGGCCTGAGGGATTCTTTATCCCTGCGGTTTCAAGAATGGTCGAATAAATATCCATAACCGTTCCAATCTGATCGGTGTGAAGAGAATCTCTTACGATGGGGAAGCTGTTTTCCTTACCGGGCTTGACCCAACCCGCGATAAAGGGAACGCGCATCCCGCCCTCGTAACAGGTCCCCTTCTTCC